>JACQUS010000198.1 GCA_016210125.1 Chloroflexota bacterium
CGCGCGCTCCCAGGTAGAGGAGCAGGCCGACTTCATCGCCGGCAAGCTCGCAGAGCTCGGGATCATCTAGGTGGTCAGCGATCAGCCGTCAGCAATCAGCCGTCAGCAATGAGCGCGCAGCGCTCGGTGAGCCGTGATCCAACGATGACGATGGTGGCGATGGCAGCCCACGTGCACGAGCACACGCCGGTTCTTTTAGGCGAGACGCTGGTGCTGCTGAACGTCCGCGCCGGAGGGCGGTATGTGGACGCGACGGTCGGTGGCGGCGGCCACGCCGAAGCTATCCTCTCGGCCAGCGCACGGGAGGGCCAGCTTCTGGGCCTCGACCGCGACCCAACGACGCTCGACGCAGCGCGCGCCCGACTGTCGCCCTTCGGCGAGCGCGTCTGTCTCGTGCACGCCAGCTTCGCCACCCTGGCGCGCCTGGCGCGCACCCACGGCTTCGATCCCTGCGACGGCATCTTGTTCGATCTTGGACTCTCCAGCCTGCAGCTCGCCGACGCCGAGCGCGGGTTCAGCGTGCACGCCGACGCTCCGCTCGACCTGCGCTTCGACCCGAGCAGCGGCCCGACGGCCGCTGATCTCATCGCCACGCTGCCCGAGGACGAGCTAGCACGGATGATCTGGCGCTACGGGGAGGAGCCGCGCGCCCGGGCCATCGCCCGCGCGCTGGTGCGTGCGCGCGCTCGCCGGCCGCTGCGGGCGGCGCGCGAGGTGGCGCAGGTCGTCGCCGAGGCCAGCGGCTACCACGGCGGCCGCACCCACCCGGCGACGCGTACCTTCCAGGCGCTGCGCATCGCCGTGAACGACGAGCTCGCGGCCATCGAGGCCGCGCTGCCGCAGGCGGTCGACATCCTGGCGCCCGGCGGGCGACTCGTGGTCATCGCCTTTCATTCGCTGGAGGACCGCTTGGTGAAGCGCTTTCTGCACGCCCAGGCGCATCCCTGCATCTGTCCACCGCGCCTCCCGGCGTGCGTCTGCGGCCGACAGTCGCGGCTGCGCATCCTGACGCCGAAGGCCGTGCGGCCCTTGGCCGAGGAGCTGGCGCGCAATCCGCGCAGCCGCAGCGCGCGCCTGCGGGCCGCCGAGCGGCTACCGTGATGACGAGGGGACAGGTGGCGCGCTCGGCGCGCATCGTCGTCGTCGGCTCGCAGCGCGCCGCGGCCGGGCTGGGCCGGCGGCGGCTCCTGCTGATCTGCGTGCTCCTGCTGGCGCTGGCGGCGCTCGGATACGTCCGCCAGGCGAGCCTCGTGGCCGCTGCCGGCTACGACGTGCAGGAGCTCCAGGCCATCCGCCAGCGGCGGCTGGCGACCATCGAGCAGCTTCGCTTCCAGCTTGCCGAGATGCGCGCGCTCGACCGCGTGGCACGTGAGGCCGAGCGCCGCGGGCTGGCGGCAGCGGAGGAGATCGTCTACGTGCGCTTCGCCGCGCCGCTGCGATCGCCGGCCGTGGCGACGCCGGCCGCAGCGCCGAATGTGCCGGCGGCGGCGAGCGTACTCGACGACCTGCGGCGGTTGCTGCGACCCTAGCGCGAGGAGCACGAGGGGTGGTGGAAGACAAGGGGCGGCGCTGGCGGCTGCTCGCCGTGCTCGGCGTCTGTGCCGTCGGCGCGATCCTCGTCGTGGCTAAGCTGTTCTACGTGCAGGTCGTGCGCCAGGATTACTACCGCGACCTCGCGCTCCAGGAGCACTGGCAGAAGCAGGTCGTGCCCGCGCGGCGGGGGACGATCCGCGCGGCCGACGGCCAGCCGCTCGCCCTCAGCGTCGGCTACGAGACGCTCTATGCAGTGCCCCAACGCATCGCCAACGCGCAGGCTTTCGCAGAGCGGCTCGCGCCCGTGATCGGCGAGGCTCCGGCGCTGCTAGCGGAGCGTCTGCGGGCCGGCGGCGACCAGCCGGTGGCCATCAGAAGCGGCCTGCCGGTCGACATCGCGGAGCGGGTGCGCGCCCTGCGGCTGGACGGCCTGATGCTGCGACCGCAGCCGGCGCGCCAGTATCCCGAGGCGCCACTGGCCGCGCAGCTCCTGGGCTTCGTCGGACGGGATCACCAGGGCCTGGCAGGTCTCGAGGCGTCGCAGGACCGGACGCTGGCGGGCGAGCCTGGCGTTGTCTACGCCGAGCGGGACACCGGCGGCGAGGAGATCGCGCTCGGCCGGCGCGTCTCGCAGCCGGCGATGGACGGCGCGGACCTCGTCCTAACCATCGACCGCTTCGCCCAGCGCGTCGTCGAGAACGAGCTCGACGCTGTGATGGAGAAGCACCGCCCGGCCAACGCGACGATCGTCGTGATGCAGCCGCGCACGGGCGGCATCCTGGCGATGGCCAGCCGCCCGAGCTACGACCCGCGCGACCCCGAGCTCCTCGTGCGCACCGACACCGCGCTCTTCCGCGTGCCCGAGGTCGTCGACGTCTACGAGCCGGGCTCGGTCTTCAAGGTCATAACGATGTCGGCCGGCATCGACAGCGGCGTCGTCACGCCGGACACGACGATCAACGATCCGGGCTATTTCACGTACGGCGGCATCACCGTACGCAACTGGGATGGCGGCGCTCTGGGCACTATAACGTTGCGCGTTGGACTGGCGCGCTCCAACAACGTGGCGCTGGCGAACGTGAGCACGCGGCTGGGCGCCGAGCGCTTCTACCGCTACCTCCAGGCCTTCGGCATTGGCCGGCCGACCGGCGTGGACCTGCCCGGCGACGCGTCGGGCATCCTGCGCACGCCGGGCGGCGGCTCGCTGTGGAGTCAGGGCGATCTGGCGACCAACGCGTTCGGCCAAGGCGTGGCCGTCAGCTCGCTGCAGCTTGCCGCGGCCGTCTCGGCCATCGCCAACGGCGGCGTGCTGCTGCGCCCGCAGATCATCCGCGAGGCCTGGGGGCCGCAGGGGCAGGAGGTGCGCAGGCCCGAGGTCGTTCGCCGCGTCATCTCCGAGGCCGCGGCGCGCACCGTCACCGACATGATGGTCTCGGTCGTCGAGATGAGCCCGTCCAAGCCGGCGGTCATCCAAGGCTACCGCGTCGCCGGCAAGACGGGGACCGCCGAGCTGCCGACGCCGCAGGGCTACTCGCGCGCGCAGACCATCGCTACGTTCGTCGGCTTTGTCCCCGCCGACGACCCGGCCTTCGTTGTGCTGGTCAAGGTCGACCGGCCACAGGATTCCCCCTGGGGCGAGATCGTCGCCGCGCCGATCTTCAAGCGCGTCGCCGTCGCGCTCCTGGCCCACTGGCGCATCCCGCCGAGCGAGCCGACGCCGGGAGGACGATCGTGATCATTCGCCAGCGTGGCAGCTTCCTGGACCCCTTGCTCCTCGAGTACGTGCTGCCAGTGCTCTGGCGGCGCGGCGCGTTCTGGCGTTATGTTTTACGCTGGTGGAACTACGAGATCGACACGCCGCCACGGCCGGCGCGCCCTGTTCGGGTCAAGTCTTAGGCAACATCAGCACGGCTGCGATATTGTCATGGTAAGCGACCAGAGGGAGCGAAGTTGGCGTGACGAACGGGCTGACCCTCGCCACGGTGCGCGCGGCGCTACCGGACGCCGAGGTCTGGCCGCCCGACGCCCCGGCCCTGGCGATCGCCGCGGTGACGCACGACTCGCGGCTGGCCACACCGGGCGCGCTGTTCGTCGCCCTGCGCGGGGCGCGCGACGGCCACACCTTCATCGCCGACGCCGTGGCCCGCGGCGCGGTCGCCGCGCTCGGCGAGCGGCCGCTCGCCGAGGTAGACGCGCCGGGGCTGCGGGCCTACGTGCGCGTGCCCGACGCGCTCGCCGGGCTCCAGCGGCTGGCGGCGCACTGGCGCGCCGGCCTGTCGGCCGCGGTCGTCGGCGTCACCGGCAGCGTCGGCAAGACCTCGACGAAAGACCTGATCGCCCACGTCCTCGGACGCCGCTGGGCGGTGCTGCGCAGCTCCGGCAACTACAACAACGAGATCGGGCTGCCGCTCACGCTCTTGGCGCTGCGCGCCGAGCACCGCGTCGCCGTCCTGGAGATGGGCATGTACGCCGCCGGCGAGATCGCGCTGCTCTGCGCGCTGGCGCGGCCCACCATCGGCGTGGTTACCAACGTCGGGCCGGTGCACATGGAGCGCCTGGGCTCGCTGGAGGCCATCGCCGCGGCTAAGGCCGAGCTGGTCGAGGCGCTGCCATCCGACGGCCAGGCGATCCTCAACGGCGACGACGAGCGCGTCCGCGCCATGGCCGGCCGGACGGCGGCGCGCGTCCTCACCTACGGCCGCGGCTCGACCTGCGACGTGCGCCTGGTCGAGGTCGTGACCCACGGCCTCGACGGGCTGGGGCTACGGATCGAGATGCCGGCCGGCCGGCTCGACGTGCGCACGCCGCTGGCCGGCGCGCACCACGCCTACACGGTCGGGGCGGCGACGGCGACTGCGCTGGCGCTGGGCATGCAGCTAGCCGAGATCGGCGCCGCGCTGGACAGCGCGCCGGCGACGCTGCGGCTTACGACGCATCGCCTGCCGGGTGGCGCGCTCGTCCTTGACGACACGTACAATGCCAGCCCGGCCTCGGTGCTGGCGGCGCTCGACCTGCTGGCGACCTGCACGGGCCGGCGGGTGGCCATCCTGGGTGACATGTTCGAGCTTGGCGAGGCGGAGGAGCTGGGCCACCGCGCTGTCGGCCGCCGCGCCGCCGCCGTGGTCGACGAGCTGTGGGCCGTCGGCGAGCGGGCGCGCTGGATCACCGAGGAGGCCAGGGCACACGGCCTGGGCGCCGTGCACCTCTGCGCAGCGAAGGCCGAGGTCGACTATGTCCCGCGCCCGGGCGACGCCGTGCTGCTCAAGGCGTCGCGCGGCATGCGCTTCGAGGAGCTGGTCGAGCGCCTGCTCGCGGTGGGAGCGCAGGCCCGATGAGCGCCGCGCTCGCCCTGGCCAGTGGCCTGCTGAGCTTCGCCGTGGCGCTGGCCTGGGCGCCGTGGCTCATCGGCACGCTGCGGCGGCTGCGCGTGGGCAAGCAGATTCGCCTCGAAGGCCCGAGCAGCCACGCGGCCAAGGCCGGCACGCCGACCATGGGCGGCTGGCTCTTCGTCGCCACGACCGCCGTGCTGGCGCTGCTGCTCGTCGGGGGCGACCCGGGAGTGCGCTTCGCCGTGGCAGCGATGCTGGCCTTCGCCCTGCTCGGCGCGCTCGACGACCTGGCCAACGTGCGCAGCCGGAGCGGCCTCGGCTTCCGTGTGCGGGCGAAGGTCGCCGTCCACACGGCCGTCGGCTTGATTCTGGCGGCTGCGCTTGCCCTCGCCGGCGGCGCGCCGGCGCTGCGGCTGCCCGGCGGCGCGGCGTTCGACCTGGGCTGGTGGTTTGTGCCGTTGGGCGGGCTGGCGCTCTTCGCCACGACGGCGGCGGTCAACGAGACCGATGGCCTCGACGGCCTGGCCGGTGGCTGCGCCGTGCTGGCGCTGGTGGCCTTGGCTGCGCTCACGCTGGGCAGCGGCCAGCCGGCGCTGGCCACGCTCTGCGCGCTGGGCGCCGGCGCGACCCTGGCCTTCCTCTGGCACAACGTCCACCCGGCTACGGTGTTCATGGGCGATACTGGGGCGCTCGGGCTGGGTGCGCTGCTCGCCGCGGTGGCCTTGGCCAGCGGCTGGCTGGTGCTCCTGCCAGTCGTCGGCGTCGTCTTCGTCGCCGAGACCGCATCGGTGCTCCTGCAGGTGGCGTATTTCAAGCTCACGCGCGGCCGGCGGCTCTTCCTTATGAGCCCGCTGCACCACCACTGCGAGCTGAGCGGTTGGCCGGAGGTGCGGGTCGTCCAGCGCTTCTGGATCGTCGCCGCCGCCGGTGGGCTAGCCGGCGTGGCCTTGGGGCAGCTCTGATGAGCAATAGCTGCGGCCACACCCGACCCCTTCGGTTGGGGTCACCCCCAACCCCGCCCCAGGGAGCTACGCCCCCACCCCACACCCCCCGGTCAGCCCCCACGCATCCCCA
>JACQUS010000186.1 GCA_016210125.1 Chloroflexota bacterium
ACGTGCAAGCGTGAGGAGAGGGGTCGTGAAGATCATTGACTTGTCGCAGCCGATCCGCGAGGGGTTGGCCGTTGGCCAGAATCAGCCGCCGGTAGAGATCATCCCGATCGAGACCAACACCCAGGGCATGCGGAACACCAAGCTGATCTTCAGCATTCACGCCGCGGGGACGCACATCGATGCTCCCTGGCATATTGTGCCGGATGGCATCACCGTGGATGAGATCCCGCTCGATCAGATGATGGGCGACGCCGTGCGCTTCGACTGCCGCTCGACGACTGCGGGCGAGGCTATCCCCGCAGAGGAGCTGCGTGGACAGCTAGACCACATGGGTGTCGACCTCGAGGGCAAGATCGTCGTGATCAGCACGGGCTGGTCCGACCGCTGGTACCACAGCGACCACTACTACGGGCACGGGCCGTATCTGAGTCGGGAAGCGGCGCAGTGGCTGGCCAGTCAGCACATCAAGGTTGTGTGCCTCGATTTTCCGCCGGCCGGAGGAACAGGAGGCCCGGATCCCGCTCTTAATCGCGATGTGCATCTCGCGTTCCTGGGCAACGACATCCCGATCATCGAGAACCTGGTTGGCCTAGACCGTCTACCGGCCTTCGGATTCACCATCATCGCGTTCCCGCTGAAGGTGTACCGTGGTAACGGTGCTCCAGCGCGTGTGGTCGCCCTGGTGAGCGAATAGGTGGGAGAGTGCCTACGCCCGCCTGCGGCCGCAACGGGCGCTAAGCTGTCGGACGCCGCCGGAGGCCGTGCAAGCCCGGCACGCCGAAGCAGGTGACCTGGAAGGGATCTCTTCCATGCAGGAGCGAGTGCAGGGGGTTGACAGGTCGAACCTTGTCGTTCTAGTGTTCTGAGTGCAGCGTGGCGCGCGCATCGGCGTTCGGCTGGCACGTCTCGCTGTGGCTGTGTGGGGCGGCTGGTTGCGCTGGTCGGCAGGTTGAGCGGGCGGAGGGGTGGTTCGTGAAGCCAGCGACCAACGTTGGGGCGGCTTTTCCGCAACACTGCACGGCGGTCGGTTCGGCAGCGATGGCCGCGACCCCCGTGCGCATCCTTGCTCTCTCCCATCGCCTGGATCCTGCCACCGCGACCCCGATGAGCAGCGGCTACTCCTCGGTCACCGAACTGCTGCGCAGTGGGCGAATGCGACGATCGCCGGCGCAGGCGAGACGTCCGCCGCGACGGCGACGACGCTGAAGGGCGCTGCCGCTCGGCCCCCGAGCAGGCGGACCGCGCGGCGTTGATCGTTCGCTGGGGGTCTGACCGCATGCGTATGATAGACAGGCCGTCGGAACGCGACAATCTCCGCGAGCTGCTGCACACGTACAACGAACAGCCGGACAAGCGGGCCGAGATCGCGGAGGAGATCGAGCGCCGCTTCCAGCGGCCCTTGGCGCTCTTGGTGATCGATAGCTGTGGATTCTCGCGATCGGTGCGCTCCACCGGCATCATCCATTTCCTCGCGCTCTTGGAGCGCCTCCAGCGCCTCATCGGGCCCATCATCGTGCGCTTCGGCGGACGGCAGTTGTCCGCAGTCGCGGACAACGTCTTCGCCGTCTTCGACACGGCCGCCGCCGCCGTCTCCTGCGCCGACGAGATCGTGCGCCATGTGGACCTCGTCAATGACATGCTGGCCGCGAGCGAAGAGGTATACGTGTCGATCGGCGTCGGCTACGGCAGCGTGCTGGTAGTCGACTATGACCATATCTGGGGCGACGAGATGAACGTGGCCTCCAAGCTCGGCGAGGACCTCGCGGACAAGGACGAGATCCTGCTCACGACCGCGGCGCGCGAGGCCCTCGGCGACTCGCCGCACAAGTTCGAGCGCGTGACGTACAGCATCTCTGGTCTCGAGCTACCAGCCTTCCGCATGGTGCGGGAGAGCTAGCGCAGCGCTACGCCCGCGCTTCGCCTCGCGTGGCTGCCGGCTTGCCGGTGCAGCCTGCGGGCACTTCCCGCGACCGGGCAGCGATGTCGACAGGGTACTCGCCGGCGCTGGCCGGCCAGGGCGCCAGGGGGCGCGGATTGCAGACCGTATTCCGCAGGCCCCCGGGGAGGAGGCGCCATTACCCGACCTGATCGCGCGGTGCTCGGCGAGATTCCGCTGTTCCAGGGCCTGTCGTCCGCGCAGCTCGACCGGCTCGGCGAGCTTCTGCACACGCGGACCTTTCCAGCCGCAGCCAATGTCATGACCGTCGAGCAGCCGGGCGAGGTTGCCTACGTCGTCGTGGCCGGCACGGTCAAGGTGCACGTCGAGCAAGCCGATGGCAGCGACGTTATTCTCGCCATTCTCGGACCCGGCGAGGTGGTCGGCGAGATGGGCGTTGTCGACAACCTCGGCCGATCCGCGACCGTCGTGACGATGGAACGGTCGACCCTTCTCTGGATGAGCCGCGCGGCGTTCTGGGAGTGTCTGCGGAGCATGCCGACCATGACGTACAACCTCGTCGGCATTCTCTCCCGCCGCCTCCGCTTGGCCAACGATCACCTCGAAGCCCTCGCGGCCCTGGACATCACCGGCCGCGTTGCGCACCAGATCCTCGCGTTCGCCCGCGAGTACGGCGAGCCGATCGGCGACGGTGGCACGCTGATCCCGATTCGGCTGACGCAGAGCGATCTGGCTAGCCTGATTGCCGCCTCGCGCGTGCGCGTGAATCGCGCGCTGGTCGGCTTCCGGCGGCGCCGCTATCTCTCGATCGACCGTGGCCATCGCATCACGGTCCACAACGCGGCCGCTCTGGAGCGGCACTGCCAGTAGCCTCGGCCAGGGCAGCGGGCGCAGCTCAGCGACAGGAGGGGAGCGATGACCGAACAGCGGAATGACGCCGCCTTGGAGCTCGCGGAGGCGCGCCGGACGATCGAGCAGCAGCAGGAGGATCTCCGACGACTGCGCGCTGCGCTGGCGGAGAACCCCTTCGCCGCGCACCTCCGGACGCTGCTCGAGATCACGGCGGCCGCGAACGTGATCGCCGCGCCGACCAGCGATCGCGAGGAGATGCGGGCAATCCTGGAGACCGCCGCTGACGTGCTCGACGCAGAGGCGGCAGCGTTACTTCTCGTCGACGAGGAGCGCGACGAGCTGTGGTTCGAGGTGGCGCTCGGCGGGAAGGCCGAGGAGGTCGCGCGCTTTCGGCTGCCGCTCGGCGAAGGGATCGCCGGGTATGTCGCCGCGACGGGCCAGCCCATCGCCGTTTCAGACGTGGAGCGCGACCCGCGCTTCGCCGCCGACATCGCCCACAAAGTGGGCTACCTGCCGAAGGCGATCCTCTGTGTCCCCATGGTGCTCAACGAGCGCGTCGTTGGCGTGCTCGAAATGCTCGACCGCGCGGACGGCAAGCCCTTCTCGACGCGCGACATGGAGATGCTGGGCCGCTTCGCCCGCCTCGCCGCGCTGACGGTCGAGGAGTCGCACCTGACCCACGACGTGCGCCACCTGTTCCGATCACTGCTCGCGGACCTCGCCCGCGACGCCGCCGTCGCGGACGCCACGCGCCGCTTCGCCGACCGGGCCGCCGAATACGTCAACGCGGACACCCTCCGCTTGGCGAGCCTGGTGCACGAAATCAGCCAGCACGGCAGCGAGTCACGACGTCTGGTCGTCGAGGTGCTGACGAGCCTTTCCCGCCACCTGGCGGCGACCGCCGTCAATACTGGATCGAGGGTCTAGCGATGGTCAGATTGCGGCCGGCCTGGAGCTGGGGCGCCGGCTCCGACGAGCGCGAGATGCTTGGCGACCCACTGCTCGTGCGCTCCATCACCAAGGACGACGCTCTCGGCGGCGCGACTGGGGCGGGCGTGCGCGTCGGCATCATCGACAGCGGCATCGACAACGAGCACCCCGCCGTCGCCGGGGCCGTGCGCGGCTGGGCCGAGCCGACCCTGGGCGAGGACGGCAGCGTCACCTACAATCTCCAACCGCACGACGACCTGTACGGCCACGGGACCGCCTGCGCCGGCATCATCCATCGCATCGCCCCGGAGGCGGAGCTCTACAGCGTGCGCGTGCTGGGCCAAGGGCTGAGCGGCAAGGGCACTGTGTTCGCTGCCGGCCTCCGCTGGGCGATCGAGAATGGCATGCGCGTCGTCAACCTCAGCTTGGGGACGACCAGCCCCAAGTACTTCGCCGAGTTCCACCACCTTGTGCAAGATGCCTACTACCATGGGACGGTCCTCGTGACGGCGGCCAACAATATGCCCATTATGAGCTATCCGTCGCTCTACGCCGCTGCCGTCTCGGTCGCCTGCCACGACCGCGCGGCCGGCGACGATCCGCTGGAGTTCTACTGCAATCCGGACCCGCCCGTGGAGTTCGGCGCGCCGGGCGTCGACGTGCGCGTCGCCTGGCTCGACAAAGGCTCCGCAACGGTCACCGGCAACAGCTTCGCGGCCCCGCATATGACCGGGATCGTCGCCCGACTGCTCAGCAGTCATCCGGGCCTGACGCCGTACCAGGTCAAGACCGTGCTGAGTGTCATCGCCGACAACGTCCGCCCGCGTCGGTGAGCGGCGAGGGCTGCCGATAGCCGGCGCCGGCCGCGCGCTAGGACGCGGCCCTGGGGTCGATTGGCAAGGTCGCTCGCTATAAGGTCGCTCGCTATGAAGGAAGGAGGAGACCGTGGATGGCGCCACCAGGGGACGAGACCCCGATCCGCCGTCGTCGGAGCAGGGTTGGCGGGAGCACCAGTCCGCCCACTTCGCGATCCACTACCTGCCTGATTCCTTCGCTCAGGAGCGCGCGCCGCAAGTCGCCACGCGCCTGGAGGAGCTGCGCGCGGCGCTCGTCGAGGCCCTCGAGCTGCCGGAGCCGCCGACCGCGCCCATAGCGGTCTACCTTACGGAGCTGCCGGACGACGGCCCGCAGGCGCCGTCGCCGGCCGGGGCCGCCGCCGGCCGCGGCGCGGGCGACCAGCTTTGGGCGGTCTACGAGCCCGATGCGCCGGGCAACGACCTCGAGCCTGAACTGGTCCGCCTGATGCTTCAGACGACCCTTGGGGAGAACGCCGGCGCCTCGCGGCCGCTCATTGACGGGCTGGTGGGCCATCTCGCCCTCAGAAGGGCCAGCGCGGCAGCCGACGGCGCGGAGGGCGAAGGCGCGGAAGCCGACGGGGAAGAGGGCGATGGCCTGGCTGAGGAGCTGAACGGCGTGCTCGCCGACGAGCTGCGCCGCGGCCGCGCGATCCACCTGGCCGACTTCCTGGGCGCGACCCCGCCCCAGCCGACGCCCCACTACCACCAGATGGCCGCCTCCTTCGTCACCCATCTCCTCGAGGCCGACGGGCCGGCCGCCTTTCAGACCTTCGTCCGGCAGTTCGATGCCGCCGCGCCCGACGCTGCCGCGCGCGCGGCATACCAGCGGCCGATGATCGTGATGGAGCAGGCCTGGCTGGACAAGGTCCGGCGGGCGCGGTCTGACGTCGTCGACATGACTGGCTTCGTCAAGCGCTCGCTGAAGTACCTGAAGCCGTACTGGCGCCAGGAGATCCTGATCCTGCTGGGCATGAGCGTCGGGCTGGCCTTCGAATCGATCCTGCCCCTGAGCCAGAAGTTCCTCATCGATGAGGCGATCGTGCCCGGCAACGTCGGGCTCGTCGTGTTGATCCTCTCCGCCCTCCTGGTCCTCTTCGTCGTCCAGGGCTTCGCCGCTCTCGGCAAGGAGCACGTCTCGGCCCAGGTGGGCGCGCGCATCATGAACAGCCTGCGCCGGCAGATGTTCACGCGGCTGCAGCACCTGTCGATGGGCTACCACACGCGCGCCGAGGTCGGCGACGTGATGTCGCGGGTCACCACCGACCTCGAGGTCGTGGAAGACGCGCTAACGCGGGCACTGCCCAGCCTCCTCTCGATCGCCTTGAGCATCATCATCGGCGTCATCTTGATGTTCACCCTGGAGTGGCAGTTGGCCGTCCTGGGACTGATCACCCTGCCCGTCTTCATCATCGGGCCGAAGTTCATCGGGCCGAAGGCCGCCGAGGCGAGCTACGACCGGCAGGAGGACGCCGGGGCCGTCGCCACCAACGTCCAGCAGAACCTGCTCGGGCAGGCGGTGGTGAAGGTCTTCGGCCTCGAGCAGTCAGCGATCGCGCAGTTCAACGCCGTGATCGAGCGCCTCTTCCGCAGTCACACGCGCCTGGTCTTCTTCGCTTCCCTCTTCGGCTTGACGGCCGGTCTGAGCGCGTCGTTCGTCCAGGTGCTGACGCTGGGCGTCGGCGCTTATCTAGTCATCCGCGGCGATCTCACCCTAGGCTCGCTCATGGCCTTTCTCGGTGTCCAGGGCAACGTGATCAACCCGATCCACCAGCTTTCGAGCGTCTTCCAAGACCTCCAGCAGGCCACCGGTGGCATGCAGCGCGTGGAGGAGCTGCTCGGCGAGCAGTCGCAGGTGCGCGACGCTGCCGACGCGCGAGAGGCGCCCCGCCTGGCCGAGGAGATTCGCTTGGAAAACGTGCTCTTCAGCTACACCGGCGAGCAGGTGAACCTGAATGGCGTCAGCTTCGCGATCCCCGCCGGCGGCTGGTACGCCTTCGTCGGCCCGAGCGGCTGCGGCAAGAGCACGATCCTGAACCTGGCCATGCGTCTCTATGAGCCCACGTCGGGGCGCGTGCTGCTCGACGGGGTCGACATCCGCGAATACACGCAGGGCTCGCTGCGTCGCCAGATGGGCACAGTGCTGCAGGAGAACTTCCTCTTCAACGTCAACGTGCGCGAGAACATCCGCTACGGCAAACTGGACGCCACTGAGGCCGACATCGTGGCTGCGGCCGAGGCCGCCGAGATCCACGACATGATTATGGCCATGCCCGACGGGTACGATACGGTGGTCGGGGAGCGCGGGGGACGCCTCTCGGGAGGCCAGCGGCAGCGCGTCGCCATCGCCCGCGCGCTGGTGCGCGATCCGGCGATCCTGATCTTGGACGAGGCGACCTCGGCGCTCGACCCGAACACCGAAGCGGCGATCAACGAGACGCTCCGGCGAGTCGGCACGAGCCGCACGGTCCTGGCGGTCACGCACCGCCTCTCGTCGGCCCAGCACGCCGACCGCATCTTCGTGTTCGACCGCGGCCAACTGCTCGAGCAGGGGACGCACCAGGAGCTGCTGGAGCGAGAGGGGCTCTACGCCCAGCTCTGGACGCAGCAGCACGGCGCAGTGCCGGCGCGGCCACAGCTCGACGGCCTCGGCATCAGCCGGCTGCACAAGGTGCCGGTCTTCCGCGGGCTGGACGAGTCGCAGGTCGCCCAGATCGCCAGCCGTATCGACACGGAGCGCTACGCATCGGGAGATACCATTTTCCAGGAGGGCGACCGGGGCGACAAGCTGTACATCATCGCGCGCGGCCGCGTCGACGTGGTGA
>JACQUS010000187.1 GCA_016210125.1 Chloroflexota bacterium
CTCGAAGGCCGGGTCGGATTGCAGCAGGCGGACGAGCAGCTCGCGCGCCGATGGCGAGTCATCCACGACGAGAACACGGATCACGGCTCATCTCCACTGGCGCTATTCTGGCCGCACCCGCGGCCGGCTGCCCCACCCCACCCTCACCTGGATAGCAGACGCGCCGCCGCGCACATCGCTTGCAAGCGGCGCTGCCCCACCCCACCCCGAGGGTGTGCGTGCAGAGGGGGTTTCGCCTCTCTGGACTCCCCGCCTGCCCTGCTCCCCCTCTCCAGCCGCGCTGGAGAGGAGGCCGGGGGGTGAGGCGCCCGACCCTTGCGCGAGAGTGAGCCATCTCGGCAGAGCAGATCCCAGGCGACGCGGACCTCGAGCCTGGCGCCGATTGGGGCGCCTCCTAGGTGGAAGCGCCGGGCATCGCGCAAGGTCCTACGAACGCGCGTCCACCCACCGGTCCAGCAGCTCGGCCAGTCGTGCGGTCAGGCGCGGCCGCGCGTACTCGTCGGCCGCGGCGCTGGCGGCCGGCAGGCGGCCGGCGCGCCACTGCTCGAGCAGGCGCACGAGCTGCACGGCGACGTGCGCCGGCGTCGGCGGCCAGGCCAGGTAGCCTCCGCCCGGCGACGCGCGCAGCACGTCCGCCGCCGCGCCATCGGGCGGGACGACCGCCAGGACCGGCTTGCCGGCGGCCAAATACTCGAACACCTTCGTCGTCTGCTCGCTGCGGTGTCCTCCCCCGACGAGCAGGAGCGCCTGCGCGCCGAGCACGTAGCCCAAGGCCTCGCGGTGCGCGCGATAGCCGAGCCACTCGACGCCGGGCGACAGTCGAAGCGCGTCGGCGAGCGCCCGCGCGGCGGCGTCCAGGTCGCCGACGAAGACCAGGCGCAGGTCGGCGGCCTGATCGGGCCGCGCCGCGCGCAGCGCCGCCGTGGCGCGCAGGACGGTGTCGGGCCGGCGGTAGGGCGTGAACTTGCCGGCGTAGACGACGCTGAACGGCCGCAGTGGCTGCGGCGCGATGCCGGCCAGGTCGGCCGGATCGTAACCGTTCTGCAGGGCGACGAAGCGCGCTGCCCAGGCCGGGTAGGCCGCAGCGAGGTCCTCGCACATCGGCTCGGTGGCGCAGAGCACGCCGGCCGCCCCGCCGAGCACCCAGCGCTCCAGGCGCGCCTCGGCGCGCCAGCGCGCCGTGTGGCGATCCTGGCGGTAGGGATTCAGCGTCCATGCGTCGCGGTAGTCGAGGACCAGCGGCCGGCGCAGCGCGGCGGCCAGCAGGCGCGCGGCGACGAACGCCGAGAACGGGTTGCCCGTGGCGAGGATGGCGTCGAAGCGCTGCCGCCGCGCCAGGCCGAGCCCGGCAGCGACGGCGAAGGGCACCCAGCCGACGTGGCGGTCGGGGATGGCCAGCGCGCGGTAGGCCGCGTAGGCGGCACGGCGCAGCACAGCCCCGGCCGCCCGGCCGCCGAGGCGCCGGCCTTCTGCGCCGGGCCCGTCATCCCCCGCGCCGGCCAGGCGCAGCGCGTCGACCGCGCCGGCCGGCAGCTCCAGACTCGGCGTGCGCACGACCTGCACGCCCGCGGGCACGTCGGCCGCCAGGTCCGCGTCGCGGTCGGCGTACAGGCCCAGCGGCGCACTCACCACCGTCGGCCACCAGCCCTGGGCCGGCAGGTACTTCACGAACTTGGCGATGCGCTGCACGCCGGCGCCGCCGGTTGGCGGGAAGGCGTGCGCCAGCACCAGCAGCGCGCGCATTTGACGAATCCTCGCTCCTCTGCCTAGCATTATCTGTGTGAACCAAGGAGAGCGATGCGCAACGCCCTCACCGTCGACGTCGAGGACTGGGCACAGTCCACCCTCGACCGCTCGCTACCGATTAGCGGCCGCTTCGTCCGCAGCACGGTCGCCCTGCTCGACCTCTTCGCGCGCCACCGCGTGCGGGCGACGTTCTTCGTCCTGGGCAAGGCCGCCGAGGCGTTCCCGGAGATTGTGCCACTGATCGCCGCCGCCGGCCACGAGGTCGCCAGCCACGGCTACGGCCACGAGCCGGTCTGGAACCTCACGCCGGCGGACTTCGCTGACGACCTCCGGCGCGCCCGCGCGGTCATCGAGCCGCTGGCCGGACGGCCGCTGGTCGGCTACCGCGCGCCCGACTTCTCGATCGGCCTGCGCAACCTCTGGGCGCTCGACATCCTGCGCGCCGAGGGCTTCCGCTACGACTCGAGCATCTATCCCATCCGCAACCCGCGCTACGGTGTGCCCGGCGCGCCCTTGGAGCCATACGAGGCGGTCGACGGACTGGTCGAGTTCCCGCTCGCCGCGGTGACCCTTGTCGGCACGCGCTGGCCGGTCGCCGGCGGCGGCTACCTGCGGCTCGTGCCCTACGCGATCACGCGCTGGGCGCTGCGACGCATCAACGCCGAGGGCCGCCCGGCGGTCGTCTACCTGCACCCCTACGAGATCGACGCGACCGAGCTGGGCGAGCTGCCCTACCGCATCTCGCTCAAGCTGCGCGTCACGCAGAGCCTCAACCGCCACCGCACGCGCGCTCGGTTGGACGCGCTGCTCCGCGACTTCCAGCTCGCACCGATGAGAGAGGTGCTCGGCCTATGAGCGTCGCCGTCCGCGACTACTTCGAGCGCAGCGCGGCCGACTTCGACCGCATCTATTCGGGCCGCAAGGGCTGGCTGCTGCGCTGGCTGGACCGCGCCCTGCGCGCCGACATGTACGAGCGCTTCGCCCTGACGCTTGACGCCTGCGCCGACGTCGCCGGTCGCAGCGTGCTCGACGTGGGCTGCGGCTCGGGCCGCTACGCCATCGCCCTGGCCGAGCGCGGCGCAGTGCACGTCCTCGGCGTCGATCTGGCCGAGCAGATGCTGGGCATCGCCGCACGCCTGGCGCAGCAGCGCGGCGTCGACGATGTCTGCCACTTCGTCCGCGGCGACTTCCTCGCCCTGCCGCTGATCGCCACGTTCGACTACGCTATCGCCATCGGCGTGTTCGACTACGTCGCCGACGCCGACGCGCTGCTGGGCAAGATGGCCGCCAGCGCGCGCCGGCGGCTGGTCGCCTCGTTCCCCAGCACGTTCCCCGTCCGCACGCAGGTCCGCCGCTGGCGCTACGCGCGGCGCAACTGCCCGCTATATTTCTACGACGAGGAGCGCATAGCCGCGCTCTTCGAGCGCTGCGGCCTGCGCGACTACCGCATCGCCAAGATTCGCGGGCCAGGCTACGACTACGTCGCCGTGGCTGACCTCTAGAAAAGCGTCTGCCCCACCTGCACCTCGACCAGGCGGCAGTGCACGCCGTAGCCCAGACTGGCGTACACGTTCTTGGCCGGCAGGTTGTCCGCGGCGACGTTGAGCACGACGTCGCGGTACTCGCGCAGCAGGTGCGCCGTCAGCGCGCTCGTGCAGGCGGTGGCGAAGCCGCGGCCGCGCCAGCCGGGGTGCGTGAGGACGTTCCCGACGATCGCGACTCCGTGGCGGCGCGATGTCCCGTGCGTTCCGCCGGCCGCCAAGAGCTGGCCGTTGGCGAACGCGCCGTGGTACACGCCCTCGACCAGGTGCTCGGGGCGCAGGACGACGCCCGGCGTGTGGCGATAGAGCCGCTCCACCAGGTCGAAGTCCGCGAGCAGCAGACGACGGACGGCCGCCAGGCGCGCCGCCGGCCGGAACGTCGCCGCCGTCACGGCCATGCGCAGCATGCGCGTCACGCCGCCGACACGCAGCGCGTCGGCCAGGTGCGGCAGGTGCTCCTCCCGAGCCCAGAGCCAGAACTGGCGCGGCAGGCTGCCCAGGGCGCCCAGGGCCACGAAAGCGCCGGCCGCGTCGCCGGCGAGCGTCAAGGCGTCGAACACCGCGCCGCGGAAGAGCACCGCGCAAGCGCGCACGGTCCCGTTGGTCGCAGCGACGGCGCAGCGACAGCGCTCGGGCTGCTCGAGCTGGCAGAGCGGCTGCGCCGCGTAGAGCCGGTCGCCGAGAAGGAACGCCTCGACCGTGCGCAGGTCGTCGGTGCGCTCGCCGCGCAGCCGCGCGATGATCGTCACGCGTCGTCCTCCAGGGCCGAGGGCAAGACGTCGATGCCCAGGAGTCGCCCGGCGCGGTCGAGATCGACCGTCACGAGGTCGACGCGCCAGGGCGGTGGGTCGTCGCCGTACTGCCCGACGAGGTAGCCGAGCGCCGCGGCGCGCAGCCGTGCCTGCTTGCGCCGGTCGAACGAGGCCGCCGCCGCCGCGTCGCCACCTCGTCGCAGCCGCACCTCGACGAACACGAGCTCGTCGCCGTGGCGCGCCAGCAGGTCGATCTCGCCGTGGCCGACGCGCACGTTGCGCTTCAGAATCGCATAGCCCAGGTGGGCGAGGTGCGTCGCGGCGAGGTCCTCGCCAGTGCGCCCGAGCCGCTGCGCGCCGCGTCCGGCCATCTGCACCTCGACCGCGCCGTTCAGCCGAGCCCTCGGCACGAGTGTACCGCGGAGAGCGGCGATTCACCAATGCGCACCGGCCGGGGCCGGACTACCACGGCTTCACCTTGTAAGCACGCCTACTTCGCGGGAGCTCGCGCGCTGGCCGCGCCCTCGGCCTCTGCCAGGCAGGCGCGCACCGGGGCGAAGGAGCGCCGGTGCAGATGGCACGGCCCGCGCTGCGCGAGGAGGCGGCGGTGTGCCGGCGTTCCGTAGCCCTTGTGGCGCGCCAGGCCAAAGCCTGGGTAGAGCCAGTCGAGGATGCGCATCAGCCGGTCGCGCGCCACCTTGGCGATGACGGAGGCGGCGGCGATGCTCAGCGAGCGGCCATCGCCGTCCACGACGGCCTGCTGCGGCAGGGGGCATTCCGGTAGGCTAAAGTAGTCGAGCAGCAGGTGCTCGGCGCTGACCGGCAGTACGGCGAGGGCGCGCCGGAACGCCAGGCGGTTGGCGCGGTCGAGGCCCAGCGCGTCGACTTCGTGCGGCGCGACCCAGCCCCAAGCTGCCCCGAGGGCCACGCGCTCGATGGCCCGCGCGGCGACCTCGCGCTGCTCTGGTCGCAGGACCTTCGAGTCCTGGACGATGCCGTGTAGGGCCGCGCAGCGCGCCGCGCTGGGCGGAAGGACGACAGCGCCGGCCACCAGCGGCCCGGCCCAGGCGCCACGCCCGGCCTCGTCTAGGCCGGCGACGAGGCGCACGCCGCGTGCCCAGAGGTGCTCTTCCAGGTCGAGATTCGGCAGGGTCACAGGGCTGCCACCCGTCCGAGGTCTGCAGACGCGCGCTAGCGGCGCTCCCGCAGACGGGCCGCCTTGCCGACGCGCTCGCGCAGGAAGTAGAGCTTGGCCCGCCGCGTCTTGCCACGGCGCACGACCTCGACTTTCTCGACACGCGGCGAGTGCAGCAGGAACGTGCGCTCGATTCCTACACCGTGGGTCACGCGGCGCACGGTGAACGTGCGATTGATCGTCTCACCGCGGACGCCGAGGACAATGCCCTCGAACGCCTGCACACGCTCGCGGCTGCCCTCGACGATCTTCACGTAGACGCGGACGCTGTCACCCGGGACGAATGCGTCCGGGCTCTCTTTCATGTAGTCTTGCTCGACTAAACGAATCAGGTTGATGCTCACGCTTCCTCTGCTCCCGCTCGGCCCGCGCCGAGCCTCGAACGGCGACTGGCACTGCCGCAGAGTATAGCATCCTGGCCGCTGGCCCTACAACTTGGCCGCGGCCTTCGGCGCGCCGAGCGCCGCCAGCGCGCCGACCAGGGCTACGGCCGCCGCGCCGAGATACGACGGCCCCAGCGTCCCGAGCAGGTCGGCCGCGCGCCCGGCAACCGCCGGCCCGATGGCCTGGCCGACGGCGAACATCAGCACGCTCAGCGACTGGCCGGCCGGCGCCAGGCGCGGCGGCACCAGCGGCGTGATCGCCGCGCCGGCGATGACCTGGTAGCCCATCAGCGTGAAGCCGAAGAGGAGCGTGGAGACGAGCATCAGCCCCGGCGCCGGGGCCACGAGCAGGGCAATAGCCAGCGTCTGCGTGGCGAAAATGAGTCCCGCGGCCCGCCCAAGGCCAATGCGATCCGCCAGCGCGCCCCAGGTCACCCCGCTAGCCACCGAGGCGACGCCGGCCGCGGCCCAGAGCTGCCCCGCGGTGGCCACGCTCACCCCACGCTCGCCAACCAGCCAGGCGGCGAAGAACGTCGTGTAAACCGCGTTGGACGCGCCCGTCGCCAACCCGAGGAGGCACCAGTACCACACGCGCCACGCGCCATAGACGGCCCGCCAGTTCACCGGCCCCAGCGCGTAGGCCACCGGAGACTCGCGCAGCGTGACGAACCCCGCGACGAGCGCGAGGACACCCACGCCACCCAGGGCGAGCCAGCCCTCGCGCCAGCCGGCCACGGCCAGCAGCGCAGGCATGGACACGCCGGTCACCAGCAGGGCCAGGCCCATGGCGCTCAGAACGGCGCCGAAGACCAGGCCGCGGCGCTCGACGCCGATCCACTGCGACGCCAGGCCGATCACCGTGGGCGGAATGGCGCCGGCGCCGAGACCGACGACGGTCTGCGCCACTAGAACGCCGATGTAGTCTGGCGCCACGCCGCTGGCCAGCATGGCCACGGTGCCGAGCACCAGCGCGGCCAGAATCGTCCGCCGCGGCCCGATGCGCACGGCGATGACCCCGCCGCCGAACGCCGCGAGCATAAAGCCGACGAAGTTCCCAGTGGCGACCAGCCCCGACTCGAAGTAGCTCAGCCCCATGTCGGCGCGCATCGTCGGCAGTAGCATCGGGTAGGCGTAGCGCGGCAGGCCCACACCGGCGAATTGCGCCGCGATGCAGCCGGCCACGACTGTGGCCACCAGCGCAGCTCGTGAGCGACCCGCTCGGCTCACCTCGGCACGCGGTCCGCGCATCGCCGGCGGCCTAGCTCACCAGCATGGCCTCGTACTGCTCGCCGAGCGCCCGCGTGATCGGGCCTTTTTGGCCATTGCCGATGGGCCGGCCGTCGACCTCGACGATGGCCTTGATGCCGCCGGCCGTCGACGTGGTGAGCACCTCGTC
>JACQUS010000188.1 GCA_016210125.1 Chloroflexota bacterium
GCATACACGCACGGTATGAACATGGTCATCGAGAACGTGCGCCAGATCCGCTGGCAGGCCGACGACTCCTGTCCGAACTGGCGCGCGGGCGAGCATAGCTACGACTACCGCGAGGGTGGCTGCCGGCAAGTGCGGGAGCCGAAGATCGCCATGAACATGGGCTGGGGCACGCCGGCGTTCGGCAGCGCGATGATCCTGCGCCGCGGCGACTGAGCGAGACGAGGCCGCGCCGGGGGAGTCCAGAGGTCGCCCGAGGCGACCTCCGGAGTTTCTCTTAGGGCGGGGTGGGGTCAGCCATCCGAGGGCCATTCTCAAGGTAGTGAGGTGTCCGATGCCAGAGTACCGAGGGATGAACCTGCTCGTGCCAGAGCACGACAGCGAGTATCGCGAGTACTTCGCGCTAGCGGCGCAGGGTCGCCTCGCCGTGCGCCGCTGCGCCGACTGCGGCCTGCTGCGCTACCCGCCCGGCGCGGCCTGTCCGTGGTGCCAGTCGCTCGCCTGGACCTGGCAGGACGTCGCCGGCCGCGGCACCATCGTCAGCTACGAGCTCGTCTGCCACGCCGTGCAGCCCGGCTTCCGCGACTGGACACCCTACGCCGTTGTCTTGGTGGAGCTGGACGAGCAGCGTGGGCAGCCCACGCCGGAGGAAGCGCTGCGCGTGGTGGCCAACCTCGTGACGCCGGACCTGCGCCCCGAGACCGAGGAGAACGTCGCCATCAATAAGCGCGTGCGCGTGATTTTCCAGCCGCTGTCCGACGACTTCGCTTTGCCGCAGTTCACGCTGAGCGGCGAGCCGCCGGCCGGCATGCCGTGGCGCCTGCCGGAGTAGCGCGCACGAGCGACTTGATGGCGAGAGCGAAGCGGCCAGTGAGGGGCGTGCAGAGGGGGCGGTAGCCCCCTCTGCATCTCGCATCTGGGGTGGGGCGAAGCACATAGGCCCCCTAGCCACTGATCGTTCCCTTCGGGCGACCGCCGGGGATGAAATAGGGCAAGCCAAAGGGGACCTCGTCCCATTTGAGGTTCACGGTTGGTGGGGGAGTCCCACCCGCAAGGGCGATGTTCCGACGAAAAGGAGGCAAGCATGACGTACGAGACGATCCGCTTGGAGCGCTTCGACAACGTGGCGCTCATCACGCTGAACCGGCCCGAGCGCCTGAACGCCATCTCGCGCCAGATGTGCCGCGAGCTGCTCGATGCCTTCGCCGCGCTCCGCGGCGAGGATGTGCGCGCGCTGGTGATCACCGGCGCGTCGCGCGCGGGCGGGCGGCCGTGCTTCTGCGCCGGCGCGGACCTGAAGGAGATCGCCACACTCGGCCCGGCCGAGCGCCCGCGGCCCGGGCTCGTGGGGGCCATCGAGGGCATGGCAGCGCTCGACACGGCCGAGGATGAGGTGCAGGGCATGATGGACACGCTGGAGAGCCTGCCATTCATCACCATCGCCGCCATCGACGGCGTGTGCACGGCCGGCGGACTGGAGCTTGCGCTGTCGTGCGATATCCGTGTGCTCGGCGAGCAGGCCCAGGTGAGCGACCTGCACATCAAGAACCTCGGCCGCATCGGCGGCGCCGGCGTGACGGCGCGGCTGACGCGCGTGGTCGGGCCGGCGTGGTCCAAGGAGCTGCTGATCACCGGCGACCCCCTGCCGACCGACGTGGCCCTGCGCATCGGCTTCGCCAGCCACCTGCATCCGTCCGATCGCCTGGTCGACGAGGCGCTGGCGCTGGCGCGGCGCATCGCCGAGCGGCGGCTAGAGGCGATTCGCGTGGCCAAGGCGTCGATCGACGCGACGGTCGACATGACGCGCAAGGAGGCCCTACGCTTCTCCTACCTCTGCTGGGCAGCGATGGGTGGCGGTGAGCAGAGCGGCTTCGGCACCGCTGGGGCGAAGGCTTTCGCCGAGCGCCGCCGTATCGAGGAGTGAGCATCGAGGAGTGAGAAAGGAGACCCGCGTTGGGCATCACGATCCGCGTCCTATCGCTGGGCACGACGTACCTCGACTACGAGCTGGCGGTCACCGGGCATCCGAACTCGCTCCTGAACCGCGACCGGCAGCAAGGCCAGCGCGAGTGGTTCCCGCAGCCGGTCTACGCCTGGATCATCGAGCACCCCGACGGGCGCATCATGGTCGACACGGGCGTGAATCCCAACTGGGTCGAGGAGTGGAAGCACCCTTGGTACCCGAAGTACATGGCGCACGAGAACACGCCCGACGGGTACTTCCACGCGCGCCTGCGGCAGCTCGACCTCGCGGTGGACGACTTCAGGTATGTCGTGCTGACGCATCTGCATACCGACCACGCAGGCAACGCGCGGCTGTTCAAGGACACCAAGGCCAAGATTCTGGTCCACGAGGACGAGCTGAAGGGCGCGGTGACGACCAAGATGGCCCTCATCCGCGAGGACGTGATCACCGCCTGGGGCGTGACCAGCCCCCAGGGCTTCACGCGCCACGACTTCGGCTTCCTCGTTCCCGACCGCGCGACGACGGTCTACGGCGACCAAGAGATCGCCAAGGATGTGTGGCTCGTCAGCCTGCCCGGCCACACCTGGGGCACCATCGGGGTGGCCGTCAATCTGCCGCACAGCGGCTGGGTGCTCATCGCCTCCGACGCCATCTACACGACGCACAACTACGGCCATCCGATGGTCGGCAGTGTCATCAACCACGACCACGAGAGGTGGGCGCAGTCGGCGCTCAAGATTCGCCGGCTGGCCGAGCAGTACGGCATGATCGTCCTGCCGGGCCACGACGACCACGTGCTGACGAACGCCCACGACCGCATCGCCGATGTGGCCCCATTGCTGCCGGAGTACGAGTGACGGGACGCGGGGACGCGGAGAGGGAGAGACGCGGGGACACGGAGACACGGGGACCGCGCCATCTCACCGCGTCTCCGTGTCGCGCTGTCACCGTGTCGGGGGCTGGGCGGAGTGGGGCTGTGTTCTTCGAGACGCGGCTGACGACCGAGCTGATCGCGCGCTACACTGCCGCCGGGCACTGGGGACCTACGGTCCTGCACGACCTGCTCGTGTCGCACGCGGCTCGCCGGCCGAACCAGACGGCGCTCGTCGACCGCAGCGGCACGGTGACCTACCGCGAGCTGCTGGCGCTGGTCGACCGCGCGGCCCTGGGACTGCTCGACCTCGGCGTCCGCCCGCGCGACGTGGTGGGCTTGCAGCTCCCCAACTGGCGCGAGTTCGTCGTCGCGTCCCTGGCCATCGAGCGCATCGGCGCAGTAGTAAATCCCATCACCACGATCCTGCGCCACCGCGAGCTGCGCGACATCGTAGCCCTTGGCCGGCCCACGGCGCTGGTCGTACCCGAGGTCTTCCGCGGCTTCCGCCACGTCGACCTGGCGCTGGAGCTCCAGGCCGACGCTCCTTGGCTGCGGCACGTCGTCGTCGTCGGCAGCGCGCCGGCCGGCACGGTGCCGTGGGAGCGGCTGGCCGCCGAGCCGTGGGAGCAGCGCGTCCCGCCGCGGGTGCTCGACTACCTGCGACCGGATGCCACCGAGATGGCCGAGCTGGCCTTCTCGTCGGGCACCACCGGCCAGCCGAAAGGTGTCTTGCACACGCACCACACGCTGATGCTCGCCGTGGGCTCGACGCTGCGTCGGCAGCAGATCGGGCCGGAGTGCGTATCGCTCGTCGTCCTGCCCCTCGGCCACAACGCCGGCTACTTCTACGGCCTGCGGTTGGCGCTCCAGGCCGGCGGAACGGTCGTCCTCCAAGACGTGTGGGACGCCACCGCGGCCATGGCGCTGATCGAGCGCCATCGCGTGACCCACACCGAGGGCACGACGACGTTCATCATCGACCTGCTCGCCGCGCCGGACCTGGGGCGGCGCGACCTGTCATCGCTGCGGATGGTCATGTGCGGCGGCTCGCCGATCCCTCCGGCGGTGGCCGAAGAGGCGCAGCGGCGACTGCCCGGCTTCTTCTGCCCGATCTACGGGATGACGGAGCAGGGGCAGACGATCTCCTGCCACCCGTCGATGCCGCCGGAGAAGGTGCGCACGACGGTCGGCACGCTCCAGCCGGAGATGGAGGCTAAGATCGTCGACGCCGTGGGCCGCGAGCTGCCGCCCGGCGCGGAGGGCCGGCTGCTGACGCGCGGGCCATTCAACTTCGCCGGCTACATCCAGGGCCGCGCCTTCAGCGAGCAGTTCTTCGACGCCGAGGGCTTCTTCGACAGCGGCGACCTGGCGCGGCGCGACGCCGAGGGCTATGTCACCATCAGCGGGCGGGCCAAGGACATCATCATCCGCGGTGGCGAGAACCTGCCGGTGAAGGAGATCGAGGACGTGCTCGCGGCGCACCCCGCTGTGCGCGAGGCCGTGGTCGTCGGCGTGCCCGACCCGCGCCTCGGCGAGCGCGCCTGCGCCTGCGTCTGCCTGCGCCCGGGCGCGTCGCTGACGCTCGATGACCTGCGCGCGCACTTCGCCGCGCAGCGCGTCACCACGCAGTTCTGGCCCGAGGCGCTGGCGGTCTACGACGAGTTCCCGCGCACGCCGGCGGGCAAGATCCAGAAGTTCAAGCTGCGGGACGAGCTGGCGCGGCGATCGGGCTGACGCCGCGACGCAACGGCGCCGCTGCCCATACGGGGGGAATCCAACGGTGGCGAAGCCCTATGCGCGGGTGAACCTCCGGGGCGTGGTAGAGCAGCCTGCCAGGGAAGGCTATTGCTTCCAAAAAGGGGGAATGGTTCGCTGCCCGTCGGGGGTGAGAGGGGAATCCAAAGGGGGCGAAGCCCCCTTTGGATGACTCTTATGGGGTGGGGCGGGGCGCACGCCTGCGACGGGACGATCTCCGTCGTCCGTGGCGCCTGCGCACGCGGGCATAGGGCTCTCGACTGAACCGCTAGCCGCGCTGCCGCGCGGGCGCTATAGTACCCTCGCGGCGCGGCGCACGTGCACGCGGCCCGAGCCGGCAGCGTGGACGGGCATGCTGCCGAGTGCGCAAGGAGAGCGCGTGCCCACGGTCCTGTACGAGCGGCACGGCCGGACCGCCTACGTCACCCTGAACCGGCCGGATAAGCTCAACGCTATCAACGACACGCTCTGGCGCGAGCTGCTCGCCGCACTCACCACGGCGCGCGACGACGCGGAGGTGCGCGCGGTTGTCCTGCGCGGCGCTGGGCGCTGCTTCAGCGTCGGCCAGGACCTCTCCGGCGAGGACACCGCCGAGTCCGTCCCGCCCGACCCGCGCACACGGGCGTTCCTGGCCGATCTCTGGCGCGGGGAGCAGCTTCGGCGCGAGCGGCTGGAGTGGCTGTTCCGCTATCCGAAGGACACCATCGCCCAGGTCCACGGCTACTGCCTCGGCCTGGCCGGCGACCTGGCGATGATGTGCCAGACGCTGGTGTGCGCCGACGACGCGCGCTTCGGCGACCCGTCGGTCCGCGCCGGCTACGCGCCGATGCAGCCGCTGTGGCTGTGGAAGGTGGGCTATCGCAAGGCCTGCGAGCTGCTCCTGACTGGAAAGGTGATCTCGGGCCGGGAGGCGGAACGGCTCGGGCTGGCGACGATCGCCGTGCCGGCGGGCGAGCTGGAGGCCAAGGTGGCCGACACGGCCGGGCTGATCGCCAAACAGCAGGGCATCGCCGGGCGCGACGGCCACGCCGTCGGCTACGGGCCGATGCCGCTGGGCGGCACAGCCCGACGGGCCATGGTTTGGGACGCCGCGGGTCTGGCCACGTCCTGGGACTTCGCCGCCTATGTGCGCTTCCTCAGCTCCGTTCAGCGCCGCGGCTTTGCCC
>JACQUS010000189.1 GCA_016210125.1 Chloroflexota bacterium
CGAGCCGGTCGTGGCGTCGTCCCGCCAGCACCACACACCCGTCCGCGCGATCATCTCGACGTCCTTCGGCTGCCCCTACGAGGGGCCGGTCTCGCCGCGCAGCGTCATCCGCATCGGCCGCGCGCTGCGTGACCAGGGCATCGCCGAGATCCACCTGGGCGATACCAGCGGCATGGCCAACCCGCGGCAGATCGGCGACCTGATCGCCGACTTCCAGGCGCAGGTCGGCAAGGACGTGGACCTCGGCCTGCACCTGCACGACACACGCGGCCTGGCGCTGGCCAACATCCTGGTTGGCCTCCAGGCCGGGCTGACGACGTACGACGCGGCCATCGGCGGCATCGGCGGCTGCCCGTATGCGCCCGGCGCGACGGGCAACGTCTCGACCGAGGACCTGGTGCACATGCTGCACGAGATGGGCATCGAGACTGGCATCGACCTCGACGCGCTGCTGGAGTGCAGCACGCTGATCCGCGCGCTGGTCGGTCACGAGTTGCCCAGCCACGTCGCCCAGGCCGGGCCGACCGGCGGCGTCGTCGAGCGCGTTCGCGCCGCGGCCGGCGCACACTAAAGCAACAGGTCGGGGTCGTGCTCCTGCAAAGGCTGAGCGTCCGGCACGCCGACGCGCGCGGCTGGGTTGTCGAGCCCATCGTGGCCGAGCGCTGCGGCGAGCGCGGGCCGCAGAACGCGCACCTGGTGAGCGTCGCGCCGGGCGCCGTGCGTGGCAACCATTACCACGCGCGGCAGCGCGAGTTCCTCTGCCTGATCGGCAGCCGCGTGCGGATCGTCGTCGTCGACCGCGCCACCAGCCTGCGCGAGGAAACGGAGGTCGCCTGCGCCGAGCCGCTGCTGCTGGAGGCGCCGCCGAACGTCATCCACGCGGTGAAGAACGTGGGCGACGAGATGCTGTACTTGCTGTGCTACGCCGACCAGCCCTACGATACGGCCAACCCCGACGTCGTGCGCGTGACCGTGCTGGAATGACGTGCTAAGCTGCGGCTGCGCCCCGGCCTGCCGTGTGGCCGCGCCGGTTCGCCAGCGGGCGAGTGCGCCGCCCACATGACGCGTCCCCGCTGGCGACGGCATCATCTATGCCGGACGGGAGAAGAGGAGTGCAGAGAGGCAAAACCCCTCTGCGAATCTCTCTGGGCTGGGGCACACAGTGTCGTCAGCGGCGTGAAAAGCATTGGGGAAGGAAGGAGAAGACGATGAGCGCCACCGTAACCCTCGGCATTGTCGGCGACTACGACCCGACCTTCGCGCCCCACGGCGCCACGAACGAGGCGCTGCGGCACGCCGCGGAGCACCTGTCGCTCGCGGCGGAAAGCCGCTGGATACCCACGCCGCCGCTGGAGGCGCCGGACGCCTGGCGGGCGCTGGACGGGCTCGACGGCATCTGGCTCGCTCCCGGCCTGCCGACGAGCTTCGACGGCGCGCTGGTGGCCGCTCGCTACGCCCGCGAGCGCGCGCTGCCGCTGTTCGGGAATTGAGCGGGCTTCCAAGGTACTCTGGTAGAGTACGCGCGCAACGTGATGGGCATTCGCGACGCCGGGCACGTGGCCTACCATCCCGACGCCGCGACGCTGCTGATCGTTCCGGTGGCCTGCCGCATCCCCGAACGCGCCGCTGGCGGAGTAAACCTGGCCGGCAAGCTGCGCATCGCCGTGAAGCCGGGCTCGGTGGCTGCGCGCATTTACCGGCGCGCCGACATCGCCGAGGAGTTCCACTGCAACAACGGTCTCAATCCCGCGTTCCAGGACGCCATTGACGCCGCCGGCCTGCGCGTCGTCGGCACGGGCGACGAGGGCGAGGCGCGCATCGTCGAGCTGCCCGATCGGCCATTCCACCTAGCGACCATGTTCATGCCGCAGCTCTCGTCGACCGCGGCCGAGCCGCACCCGCTCGTCGTCGCCTTCCTGCGGGCGGCCGGCGAGCAGGCGCGCCGCGTGCCCGAGGCGGCACCCGCGCGCCGGGGCTGAGCGTGGCGACGTATTTCATCGACCCGCAGACGCTGCCGACCTACAGCCCGCCGCTGCACGAGGGCACGGTCAACCGGCGGCTCGTGGGGCGCGAGACCGGCGCCGCGCAGGTCGAGGTCGTCCTGGGCGTCGTCCAGCCCGGCGGCAAGGCCGAGATGCACCAGCACGACGACCTGGAGCAGGTCATCTACGTCCTCGAAGGGCGGGCCGCCGTGCGCGTCGGCGACGAGATACGCTTCGAGGTCGGGCCTGGCGAGGTGCTGTTCTTCCCGCCTAAGACGCCGCACGAGATCGTCGTCGTCGGCGACCAGCCCTACAAGGTGCTGGTGATCTACGCGCCGCCGATGACCGGCGGAGGCCCATGAGACAGGCTCGTGTACAGGATGCACCACATGTCCGGTGCGTTGCACCGAGGACGACCCGCGGAGGTCAATAAGCGATGCCGTACGAGAACGTGCTGGTCGAGTTCGGCCCGGTCGCGACGCTGACGCTCAACCGGCCGGAGGCGCGCAA
>JACQUS010000190.1 GCA_016210125.1 Chloroflexota bacterium
CGTTGCGCCGGGCACGCGGTCCGCTACAATGCGGGTACCACACCGTCGCGGCTGCCCCAGAGCCCGGGCCGGCCGGCCATGCGCCGCGCAGACGGCCATGCGCCGCGCACACTGCGGTACAATGCGCATGAGCGCGCCGCGTGGAGGAAGGCCATGATGAAGGCCGTCGTGATGGCCGGGGGCGAGGGCACGCGGCTGCGTCCGCTCACTGTCGAGCGACCCAAGCCGATGGTGCCGATCGCCAATCGGCCCGTGCTTGAGCACGTGCTGGCCCTGCTGCGTCGCCACGACGTCACCGAGGTGATCATCACCCTCCAGTACATGGCCAGCGTCATCCAGGACTATTTCGGCGACGGCGGCGACTTCGGCGTCAAGATCCACTACTCGGTCGAGGACGTGCCGCTCGGCACGGCCGGGAGCGTCAAGGCGGTCGAGTCGCTGCTCGACGAGCCCTTCCTGGTCATCAGCGGCGACGCGCTGACGGACATCGACCTCACGGCCGCCGTCGACTTCCACCACCAACGCAAGGCGCTGGCCACCCTGGTGCTCTCGCGCGTGAGCAATCCGCTGGAGTACGGCGTCGTCATCACCGACGACGAGGGCCGTATCCGCCAGTTCCTCGAGAAGCCGAGCTGGGGCGAGGTCTTCTCGGACACTGTCAACACAGGGATCTACGTCCTCGATCCGCGCGTCCTGGCCGAGATCCCGGCCGGCCAGAGCGTTGACTTCAGCCGCGAGGTCTTCCCGGCCCTGCTGAACGAGAAAGGGCGGCTCCTCGGCCACATCGCCGACGGCTACTGGTGCGACGTGGGCAGTCTGGCCGACTACATGCGCGCCAGCGCCGACGCGCTGCACGGACGGGTCAGGATTGAGCGTCCGGAAGCCAGCCAGAGCGATGGCGTCTTGCTCGCCGGCGACGCGCAGATCGCCGAGGACGTGCGCATCTACGGTCCGGTGCTCGTCGGGCGCGATTGCCGGCTGGCCTCTGGCGTGACGATCTACGGCCCTTCGGTGATCGGCGACTACTGTGTGCTCGACGCGCGCGCGACAGTCGACCGCAGTGTCGTCTGGAGCAACTGCTACCTGGGCGAGGGCGCGACGCTCCAGGGGGCCATCGTGTGCAAGCAGTGCAGCGTCAAGCGCCGCAGCATCGTCTTCGAGGGCGCGGTCATCGGCGACCGCTGCACGATCAACGAGGGCGCCATCGTCCGCGCCGACGTTCGTGTCTGGCCGGGCAAGGAGATCGAGGCCGGGGCGACCGTCTCGACGAGCCTTATCTGGGGCGCTCGCGGTCGACGCAGCCTGTTCGGGCGCTCGGGCATCGGTGGGTTGGCCAACGTCGAGATCACGCCCGAGTTCGCCGCCAAGGTCGGCGCAGCCTACGGCGCGACCCTGCCACGTGGCGCGGCGGTGACCATCAATCGCGACCTCTCGCGCGCCGCGCGCATGATCAAGCGCGCGCTCATCAGCGGCCTACCCTCGGCAGGCATCAACGTCGTCGACATCGAGGCCGTGCCGCTCCCGGTGGCGCGCTTCGAGACGGCCAGCAGCGGTGCGCGCGGGGGCATCCACGTGCGCCTGTCGCCAGTCGACGCCCAGGGCGTCGACATCAAGCTCTTCGACGCGCGCGGGGTGAATCTCGATCGCAACACCGAGCGCAAGATCGAGAACATTTTCTTCCGCGAGGACTTCCGTCGCGTGCCGCTCGACGAGATCGGCGCCATCATCGATGCCGTGGGCGTCGCCGAGCGCTACACCGACGCCTTCCTTCGCCAGGTGAACGCCGAGGCCGTCGAGCGGGCGCACTTCAAGATCGTGCTCGACTTCGCCGAGGGCACCGCCAGCCAGGTCTTCTCCTCGATCCTCGAGCGTCTCGAGGTGCCGCGTGTGTCGCTCAACGCCGCCACCGGCGAGCGCCACCGCGTGCGCACAGCGCAGGAGCTGCGCAACGACCTGCGCCAGCTCGCGCTGATCACCACGACCGTGCGCGCCAATTTGGGCGTAGTGATGAACAACGATGGCACGCGCATCGTCCTGGTCGACGAGCGCGGGAATGTCGTCCCCGAGTTCTCAGCGCTAGCGGCGGCGGCCCTGCTAGCCGTGCGTGCCCGCGGCGGCGGGACGGTTATCGTCCCAGCGCATGCGCCGCGCATGCTCGACGAGTTGGTCGGCCGGCACGGCGGCCAGGTGGTGCGGACGCGCGGCAGCTCGCAGGCGCTGATGATCGCCGCCGCGCGCAAGGGCGTCGTATTGGCCGGCGACGACCGTGGGGGATTTGTGTTCCCGGAGTTCCCCTCCGGCTTCGACTGCATGATCGCCATCGTCAAGCTGCTAGAGTTCCTCGCCACGCAGGGCGTCTGGCTGTCGGAGGTCGTGAGCGGGCTTCCCCCGTACTATCTCACCGCGCTAGACGTACCCTGCCCCTGGGACCTCAAGGGCCGCGTGATGCGCGCGCTCAACGAGCGGGTCGGCGGCACGCCGACGCCGTCCGTCGACGGTGTGCAGTTCGAGCTCGGCGAGGAGTGGGTCATCATTTCGCCGGACCCCGACCGCCCGGCGTTCCACATCATCGCCGAGTCGCGGTCCGACGAGCACGCACAGGCGTTGGCCGGTCGCTACGTTGACCTCATTCGCGCCTTCCAAAGCTAGCGGCCGCACCGCATCTCGACGCATCTCGATGGTCTCATCGTCGGGCGCGGTGGTTGGTATACTTTGGTCTACGTGAGGAAGCCGACGATGAACGTCATGCGCTTTACCGTGATCGACACGCGCGGTGCCATCAGCTTCGTCGCGCCCTGCGAGGCGCTCTCCGCGCTCGTGGCGGCTTGCGCCGACAATCCGGCGCGCTACGAGGCCCTGCTGGAGCGGGCCGGGCGCTTCTCGCCGCGGCTCGAGAGCTACGTCCTGAGCGGGTTGGCTGTCTTCGACGAGCACAACGGCGAGGGCCACCACGAGGCCATCCATGCCGCGCTGCGCCACCTGCGGCCCCACGAAGTGCCGCCGTTCCGTGTCGTCGACGATGAGACACGCCGCGCCAGCCTCGAGGCGGTGAAGGCCGGCGTCGTGCTGTTCAATCTCCTCGACCGACGCATCGTGCAGGTGCAAAACAGCTACGACGAGGTGCGGCGCCGCGGCCGCGTGCGCGTCTATCAAGGGTCGCGCTGGGCCGGCGAGGTGCACCGCTACGAGCTGCCCTTGTCGTGGGATATTGTGCCCTAGCCTACGCGGCCAGCATACACAGCGCCCGGCAGAGCACCTTGGCGCCGGCCTCCAGGTCCTCCGTCCGTGTCAGCTCCTGCGGGGCGTGGCTAATCCCCCCGACCGACGGCACAAAGAGCATGCCCGCCGGAAAGCGCCGGCCGAGCGTCATCGCGTCGTGCCCGGCCCCCGAAGGCATCGGCATCGAGGATACGCCGAGGTCCTCGCAGGCGCGCGTGATGGTGTCGACTACCGCGCGTGCCAGCGGCGTCGGCGGGAAGCCCGATGAGAGCCGCCATTCGAGATGCAGGCGGCGCGCCACGGCGATGCGCCGCGCCGCGGCCTCGATATCGGCGGCCACCGCGTCGCGCGCCGCGGCGTCGACACTGCGGACGTCGATGATCATGCGCACGCGCCCGGGGATGATCACCGGGGAGCGCGGCTCGTAGTCCATGTAGCCGACGGTGCCGACGACCGGCGGGGAGGCCTGTGCCTTGGCCGCCCGCTCGACCGCCAGCAGCAGCTCGGCCGCGCCGCAGAGCGCGTCGCGGCGGTAGGCCATGGGCAGCGCGCCGGAGTGCGCCTGTTGGCCCTCCAGGACGCAGTGATAGCGCACGCTGCCGGCCACGGTCGTGACCACGCCGATCTGCTTGCCGGCCTCCTCCAGGTGGGGTCCCTGCTCGATGTGCAGCTCGACGACAGCCTTGATGCTGCCGAGCGGGCGCTCGGCCGCGGCGAGCCGTGACAGATCGATGCCGATGGACCCCATGGCCTCGCGCAGCGTCTCGCCGGTGAGGCGACAGCGCAGCTCCAGGTCCTCGGACTTGAGCGCGCCGACCATCGCTCGGCTGCCGGGCATCGACACGTCGAAGCGGCCCATGGACTCCTCGGCGGCGAAATCGACGATCTCAACGGGATGGCGGTGGACGAAGCCGGCCGCGCCCATGGCCTCGGCCGCCTCGAGCGCGGTGAGGACGCCGGCGATGCCGTCGAAGCGACCGCCCATCGGCTGCGTGTCGAGGTGCGACCCGGCCATCACGACCGGTGCGGTGGGATCGCCGCCCTCACGTCGGCCGATGACGTTGCCAGCGCCGTCAACGCGGACGGGCAACCCCAGGTCGCTGAGCCAGCGGGCGAACAGGTCGCGCGCCGCGCGGTCCTCGGGCGTAAAGGGCAGCCGGTTCATGCCGCCGTTCGGCAGCCCGCCGATCTCGGCCAGGCGGGCGACGCGCTCGGCGATGCGCGCGCCCGAGACGTAGCGCTCGACTCCGTTCGTCACCGCAGCTCTCCCCGAAAAATATGTTCGGGAGCGCGGGCGTCTCGCCCGTCACCACCCCGCGTGCGGGCAGAATGCCCGCGCTCCCATCGCGTGCGCCTTGCTTTCATCGCCGCCGGTGCGCCGCAGGGCGCATCGAGCACTCCTCTGAAAAGAGCTTGCAGGCGGCGCTGGCCCCATCCCACCCCCGGATTGAGGTGCAGAGGGGCTTCGCCCCTCTTGATAGTAAAGACTGTTGCTCTGCACTCCCTCAGCGGCGCAGCGGCCGTGCCTCGCCGCTAGCGCTGCGCCAGGAAGCGCCCCTGGCCGGCATGGGCCTTGAGCTCGCCGTTCTCCAGCAGGCACGCGCCGCGTTGGAAGACTGTGACCGGCAAGCCCTTCACACGGATCCCTTCGACCATGGAGTAGTAGGCGTTCGAGTGCTCGTGCTCGCGGCCCAACGTCCGCTCGCGGGTCGAGTCGAAGACGACCAGGTCGGCGTCGGCGCCCGGCTGGATGCTGCCCTTGCGGCCGGCGAGGCCGAAGACCTGCGCCGGTCGCTCGGCCAGGAGCTGCACGAGCCGCGGCAGCGCGATGCGGCCGCCGTTGACGCCAGCCTCGTGGACGAGCGGCAGCAGCGTCTCGATGCCCGGCGCGCCGGGTCGAGCGCGAAAGATATTCGTTTCACCCGGCTGCTTGTCCGCCGGGCGGTAGGCCACGTGGTCGCTGCCGACGGTGTCGATGTCGCCGCTCTGGATAGCGCGCCAGAGGGCCTCGATGTCGGCCGCGGTGCGCAGCGGCGGCGCGATCTTGGCTCGTGGGCCGAGCCGCAAGAAGTGCTCCGCGGTCAAGGTCAGGTACTGGGGGCAGGTCTCGGCGTAGAGCACCTGGTCGCCGCGGTCCTTGGCCCAGATGATCGGCTGGAGCGCATCGGCGCAGGTGACGTGCACGACGTAGAGCGGGCAGCCCGTGAGCTTCGCCAGCGCGATGGCACGGTAGACCGCCTCGCCTTCCACGATCGTTGGGCGGCTGCGCAAGTAATCGTCCAACGACACGGCGCCCTGGCGCTCAAGCTTGTCTTCGAGGTAGTCGATGGCCAGGCCGTTCTCGGCGTGCGCTAGCACGATGCCTCCGCGCTCGGCGATGGCGTCCATCGCGGCGGTCAGCTCGTAGTCGTCGACCATCGTGCCCCGCTTGCGGTAGGCCATGAACATCTTGAACGAGCGCAGGCCCAGGTCGAAGAGCGCCGGGATGTGCGCCAGCGTCTCGGCCAGCCTCGTCAGGCGCACGTGAAACTGGAAGTCGACCATCGAGCCGGCCGAGCACAGCTCGATCCCCTGCGCGACGTCGCGGGGCAGGTCGGTCGAGTCGGGGTAGTAGTGGTGGACGATCGTCGTCACGCCGCCGTAGATCGCCGCCCGCGAGACGCTCTCGTACGTATCGTCGCCCTGCTTGTGCACGTGGGCGTCAATGACACCTGGCAGGATGTACGTGCCCGTGGCGTCGACGATGCGCTTGGCGTTCGCTGTGTCGAGGCGCTCGCCGACGGCGGCGATGCGGCCGTCGCGGATGGCCACGTCGGCATGCCGCACGCCCTGGCCGGAGACGACCTGGCCGTTGCGGATGATGAGGTCCATCGGGGCCTCTCTTAGCGCGCGTCGGGAAGCAGGGCGGTGGTCACGGCCGCGCGCGTGGCCCAGCGGCCGGCCTCGACCATACGAATGAAGTCAAGCACCGCCTGGTTGAACAGCGCCGGCTCCTCTAAGTTGATAGTATGGCCGCTCTGGGGGATGACGACCAGGCCGGACGACGCGATCTCACGCCTCAAGAACACGGCGGGGTCGACGCACGGCTCGTCCTCGTCGCCGATCAGCACGAGCGTCGGCACGCGGAGATGGTTGAGCTGCTCCTTGAGGGCGAAGACGATCGGCCGGCGGATTTGCACGCCCTGGAGCGTCCGCGCGGAGCCCAGCGCCGAGTGCTGGGCGAACTGCTCGCGGAACTCGGCCCAGCCCTTGGGGTCCTTGCGCTTGAAGGGCAGGCGCGCCGCGCCCAGCGTGTAGACATCCGCGAAGGCGCGCATGCCCCGCGTTATCAGCAGGTCGATGCTGCTCTGGAGGTCCTTCTCGAAGCGCTCACGGTCTGTCGTCCCGCTGCCGGTGCCGGCGACGACGATGCTGCGGCAGCGCTCGGGGTGGCGCAGCGCGAGGTTGAGCGCCACGTTGCCGCCCATCGACAGCCCGACGATGTGCGCCTGCTGGATGCCGAGATGGTCGAGCAGGGCGCGTAGGTCCTCGACGGCGGCCTCCTGCGAGTAGGCTGCCGGGTCGTCCGGCACGCTCGACGGCGGGAAGCCACGGTGGCAGTAGGTGATGCAGCGGTAGAGTCGGGTGAAGAAGCTCACCTGGGGGTCCCAGCTCCGGTAGTCGCCGGCGAACTCGTGGCTGAAGACGAGCGGATAGCCATCGCCGGTGACCTCGTAGTACAGCTCGACGCCGTTCACCGCGGCATGTGGCATAGCGCGCTCCCTGGGCCGGATGAATGATACCGTCGCGCTGCCGCGCGTAGTGCGGCGGCCGGTGGCTCTGGGGGCATACTAGCAGAAACGGCAGAGAAAAGCGTAGGGGGCAGGCGCTAGCGCCTGCCCCCTGCTGCCGAGCGCTGCCGCGACACTGCGGCGTTGCCGACCCTGCGTGCCCTAGGCGTCGTAATACAGGAAGAACTCGTACGGGTGCGGCCGCAGCGCCACCGGGTCCAGCTCGCGCTGGCGCTTGTAGTCGACGTACGTCTCGATCAGGTCCGGTGTGAACACGTTGCCGCGCAGCAGGAACTCGTGGTCGGCCTCCAGCGCGCTCAGCACCTCGCCCAGCGAGCCCGGCACCGACTTGATGTGCGCGCGCTCCTCGGCCTCCAGCTCATAGAGGTCCTTGTCGATCGGCGCGGGCGGCTCGATCTTGCGCTGGACACCGTCGAGGCCGGCCAGCAGCATCGCCGCGAAGGCCAAGTACGGGTTGCAGGTCGCGTCCGGCGAGCGAAACTCGATGCGCTTGGCCTTCGGGCTGGTCGAGTAGACCGGGATGCGCACGCAGGCCGACCGATTACGCTGCGAGTAGACCAGGTTGATCGGCGCCTCGTAGCCGGGCACCAGACGGCGGTACGAGTTGGTCGTCGGCGCGGCGAAGGCCAGCAGGGCCGGCGCGTGCCTCAGCAGCCCGCCGATGTACCAGCGTGCCGTGTCGCTAATGAGCGCGTAGCCGTTCGGGTCGTAGAAGACGTTGGTGTCGTGCTTCCAGAGGCTCTGGTGCGTGTGCATGCCCGAGCCGTTGTCCTGGAACAGTGGCTTGGGCATGAAGGTGGCCGTGTAGCCGCGCTCATAGCAGGTGTTCTTGACGATGTACTTGTAGAGCATCATCTTGTCGGCCATGCTGACCAGCGCGTCGAAGCGCATGTCGATCTC
>JACQUS010000201.1 GCA_016210125.1 Chloroflexota bacterium
AGCCTCGACCAGCGCCTCGACGCGCTGGTGCACCACTGTGTCCAAGGCGAGCGCTGGACCGAGGGCCTGCTCTATGCCCAGCGCGCCGCGGACCGCGCCAAGCAGCTTTTTGCCAACAAAGAGGCCCTGCGCTACTACGACCAGGCGTTGGTGCTGGCCGAGCGGCTGCAGGGCGAGTGGCAGACCTACGACGAGACGCCGGCCGACGAGCGTGGCGCGCCGCCAGCGCCCGACCGCCCGAGCCTGGCGCGCATGCGTGTCGCCATGCTGCTGAGCCGTGGCGCGGTACACGGCCTGCTGGCGCAGTACGACGAGGCGCTGAGCGACTACGGCGTCGTCGTCGAGGAGGCGCGCGGCCACGTCGCCGCAGCGCAGGCGCTCTGGTCGACGGGCGAGGTGCAGGAGAAGCAGGGGCGCTACGACCAGGCGCTGGCCTCGTACCAGCGCGCGCTGGAGGAGCTGCCCGACGAGGAGGCGGAGGCGCAGACCCTGCGGGCCAAGGTTCTGGCCTCGATGGGCTTCGTCTACCAGCGCCAGGGTCAGAGCGAGCGCGCCCGCGAGTGCGGCCTGCGCAGCCTGGCGCTCGTCGAGGACACCGAGCACCCCTCGGAGCTGGGCCAGGCGTACAACCTCCTCGGCTTCATCGCCTACAGCGCCAGCGACTGGGGCCAGGCGATTGAGTACTGGCAGCGCGCCGCCGAGCTCTACGAGCACGTCGGCGATAGCTGGCAGGCCAGCCGCGTCTACAATAACCTCGCTGTGGCGAACTTCTATAAGGGCGAAGTCGCCCTGGCCACCGACTACTTCCGGAAAAATCTGGAGGCGATGCAGAAGATCGGCGACGTGCTCATCCTCGCCAGCTCGCACCTCAACCTCGGCAACGTCTACCTGGCCCAGGGCGACAGCGAGCGGGCCATCGAGCACTTCGGCCGCGCCTTGGAGATGCAAGAGCGCGCCGGGCAGCTCGGCGGGCAGGTTCGCTGCCACATCAACCTGGGCGAGCTGCAGCGCGAGCACGGCGAGCTGGCCGCCTCGCTGCGCCACCTGGAGATGGCCCTGCGCCTGGCGACCGAGATCGGCGCCAAAGAGTCGCTCCCGCAGACCTACCGGCAGCTCGCCGAGACACACCTGCGGCTCGACCACGCGCCCGAGGCAGTGGACTACGCGCACCGCGCGCTGGAGGCCGCCCGCGAGACCGGCAAGCGGCTCGAAGAGGCGCTGGCCCTGCGGGCGCTCGGGCGGGCGCACCGCCTGCTCAAGCAGTCGTCGGAGGCCGAAGGCGTGCTACGCGAGGCGGTCGGGCTCCTGGAGGAGCTGAAGGTGGCGCGCGAGCTGGGCATCACCCTCAGCGACCTGGCCGGTCTGCTGGCGGCCACCGATCGCCTCGGCGAGGCCGGCGAGACGGTCGAGCGGGCGCTGGCGGTCCTCGAGGGCGCTGGCGCGGCGCAGGACGTAGAACGCGCTGCCGCGCTGCGGGCGCAGATCGCCGCGCGCCTGGCCGAGCAGACGACCGGCTAGCGAATCTTGAACAGGATCATCACCGCTAGCAGCAGCACGACGGCGATGACGGCGACGGCCATCACCGCCGTATAGACGCGCAGGTCGCCGCGGAGCTCGGTCATATCCGCGGCGATGTGCTGGAGGGCGTCGCGCTGGGCACGCTCGAGTCGCTGGGCTAGAGCGTCGAACTGCTCGGCAAACGTCTCCAAACGCTCGGTCAGTCCCTCGGCGGCGCGGCCGAGCTCGTGGCTGTCGTGCGCTGGCGCCGAGCGCACCGACAGCTCCATGACGATGTTATCTTCGGTGCGGGTCAGCGCCTCAAGGAGCGGGCGCACGCGCGCCGGCGGCTCGCCACGCGGGGGCTCGCCACGCAGGGGCGAAGACGGACCGACGGCCATCACGCGTCTTGCTCACGGTTCGCGATGCCCCAGAGTCTATCACCTGCCAGCATGGTCGATCAAGCGCCGGGCGTGCCGCTAAGTCTCGCCGCTCGCTCGCCTGCTGAATCCCCGCGAACTCTGCGTCAGTCGCGCAGCAGCTCTAGGCCGCGCAGGGGAAGCTCCAGCCGCAGCTCGCTCGGCGGGTAGCAAATGGTGGCGCTGCACGCCTGGTAGCGCACGCGCACACCGAGAGTGACGTCGCCGTTCGGTCCCAGGATGGCGAGCGGGAGCGTAGCGCCCACCGTGCCCTCGTGGACGACGAAGTCCTCGTCGAAACCCTCGACACGGAAAGGACGCGGTGCCGGCAGCTCGACCGGCCCCGACACGAGGCCTTCAAGGGGCTCGAGGTCCACGGCCAGCGGCGTGAAACCGTCGGGCACGGGCGTGCCGTACACGTGCAGGCCCGGCGCGATGCGCAACGCGAGATTCAGCCGCAGCTTCTGCCACGGCCGGTAGGTCGGGCTGCCGAGCCACGCTGCGATCTGCACGCCCTCGCCCTCGGCAGTCGCCTGCACGGCCGGCTTCGCGTCGCCGACGAGCTCCTCGACGAGCAGCGCGCCTCCTAGGCGCACGCGGTAGCTCTGCTCGAAGCGTTTTTCGGTCACGGCGCCGCGCTCATCGAGGACGAAGATGCCTGGGTAGGCGACTCCATAATGCTCGTCGCGCACCTTGACGCCGTAGGCCGCGTGCTGCTCCGCGATGTGCTGGTTCAGCAGGCCGAGCGCGCGGATGGTGTGGCTGCCCTCGTCGGCGAGTAAATCGTAGGTGATGCCGAACTTGTCCGCGAAGGTCCGTAGCACATCCACCGCGTCATAGCTAATCGCGAAGACGGCGATCCCGGCGCGCTCGAAATCGGCCTGGCGCTGCTGCAGCTCCACGAGCTGCCCGCGGCAGTAGGGTCACCAGCGCGCGCTGCGGTGAAAGACGACCAGCGCGCGTCGGCCGGCGCGTGCGGCGTGCAGGTCGACCAGCGTGCCCTGCTGGTTGGGCAAGCGCACGTCGGGGAAGTGCGCGCCGAGGGCCGGGCCGATGGCGCTGAAGTCGAGCCGCGGCGAAGCGGAAACCTCCACGGACTACCTCCTGCTGGGCCAAAGCGGGTGCCGGATGCGCGCAGCCGCACTCAACAGCGACGCAGCGTCGCACCGGCCCAAGGCATCATGGCGCAGGGTCCGGGCGCAGGTCAACTCCTCGGCGCCGCTTCAGACGGGTGCGGGGGGCTCACAGGGGCAGGTAGATCCACGATCTGCGGAGCTGCAAAAGGAAGAATGTCCAATGGGGCCGCGCCGCGGTGCTAGGCATCGTCGACGTACGGGCGGCGCTTGTCGCCGCC
>JACQUS010000202.1 GCA_016210125.1 Chloroflexota bacterium
CCTCGCTCTGCTGCTGACCGACGGCCGACGGCGCCTGCGCGCCATCGGCTTCGACATGGGCGAGCGCATCGGCGCGCTGACCGACGTGCTCGACGCGCTCGGCTACCTCGAGCTGCGCGAGCACCCGCGCGACGGCACGCTCGAGCTGCGGCTGCGGCTCTGCGACCTGCGCCCGGCGGCGTGACGGCGTGTCCATCGCGGCTATGCGAGGAGCGCGGGCATCTCGCCGGCCGCGGCGTCACGTGGCCCCAGCGGCCGTGGTGACGATCGAGTGGTGATACGGATGCCGCGTGTATACGTCTCTTTATCTGTCATGCTGAGCGCCCGCAGGGCGCGAAGCATCCGCGACTCGTTGGCGCAGGGGTACCAGGCTGCGGATGCTTCGCCTCCGCTCCGCTCCGGCTCAGCATGACGATAGCGGAAGCATCCTGGCGGAATCGGCATGAGGATCGAGTTGGTGACGATCGACGTGCCTGCGTTCGCCCCGCGGCGAGCCACAACCCTCGCGGCGTAAAGGGGGAATGCAAAGGGGGCAAAGCCCCCTTTGCGAACCCTCCTTTGGGTGGGGTGGGGCAGCCCGCCAGGGCGATCTCAACCTCATGAGGAGTGCCCGATGCACATCACCGAGGCCGTGCAGCGGCTAGGCAGCGAGTCGGCCTTCGAGGTGCTGGCCCGCGCGCGGGCGCTGGAGGCCCGCGGTGTGGAGGTCGTGCACCTGGAGATCGGCGAGCCGGACTTCCCCACGCCGCCGCACGTCGTCGCGGCGGGGGTCGCCGCGCTCGAGGCCGGCGACACGCACTACGGCTCGCCGCAGGGCAGCCCGGCCCTGCGCCGCGCCATCGCCGAGGACCTTGGGCGGCGGGCCGGCCTGAACGTCGATCCGGAGCAGGTCGTCGTCACCCCAGGCGCCAAGCCGGTGATGTTCTTCACGATCCTCGCCTTTGCCGGCCCGGGCGACGAGGTCCTGTACCCCAGTCCCGGCTTCCCGATCTACGAGTCGCTGATTCGCTACGTCGGCGCGACGCCAGTTGCGCTGCCGCTCTACGAGGCACGCGACTTTCGCTTCGACTACGCCGAGCTGCGGCGGCTCGTGGGCCCACGCACGCGCCTCATCATCCTCAACTCGCCGCACAACCCGACCGGCGGCGTGCTCACGGCCGCCGACCTCGACCTCGTCGCCGAGCTAGCCGTGCGGCACGACTGTGCCGTCCTCAGCGACGAGATCTACCGGCAGATCGTCTACGGCGCGACGCACGAGAGCGTCCTGACGCGCCCGGGCATGGCCGAGCGCACCGTCGTCCTCGACGGCTTCTCCAAGGCCTACGCGATGACCGGCTGGCGGCTCGGCTACGGCATCTTCCCGCCGGCGCTGGTGCCGCACGTCGTCCGCCTGGCGATCAACAGCTACTCGTGTGTGCCTGGCTTCGTGCAGCAGGCCGGGCTCGCGGCGCTGCGCGGGCCGCAGGATGCCATGGCAGCCATGGTCGACGAGTTCCGCGCCCGACGCGCGCTGCTCGTCGAAGGGCTGCGCTGCGTCCCTGGGCTGCGCTGCCGGTGGCCGCAGGGCGCGTTCTACGCCTTCCCTAACGTGACGGGCAGCGGGCTGGACGACCGCACCTTCGCCGACGAGCTGCTTGGGACGCACGGCGTGGCGACGCTGGCCGGGTCGAGCTTCGGCGCGCACGGCGCGGGGCACGTGCGCATCTCCTTCGCCAACTCGCCAGCTAGTCTTGGCAAGGCGCTGGGGCGCATCGGCGCGGCGATGGCGGCGCTGCGGGCGCGCGCCGAGGCTCGGTGATGTCGACTACGCGGCATGGCTGGCGTCGAGGTGCACCCATACCGTCGCCGCGGCGCCGAGACCCATGACCACCGCGCCGCTCGGACCTTGCAGCGTCAGCGTGCCGGCGTACGGCGCCACCTCGACGACGCGGAAGCGCGCGCCCGGCCGGATGCCGATGCGCTCGAACAGGTCGAGCAGGCGCGCGTCACGCTCGCCCTCCTCGGTGATGCGCGCGATGCGCACCTCGCTGCCCTCGGCGACGGCGTCCAGCGTCGCGTGCGGCGCTTCCGGCTCGGCCGGCGCGCCGGGGATGGGATTGCCGTGCGGGCAGGTGCGTGGATGGCCCAGCACGTCGGCGATGCGCGCCTCGAGCCGCGGCGAGATGGCGTGCTCGAGGCGCGAGGCCTCCTGGTGCGCCTCGGCCCAGCCGAGGCCGAGCATATCGGTGAGCAGACGCTCGATGAGGCGGTGGCGGCGGATGATCTGCTCAGCGGCCTGCTGCCCGGGTGCCGTGAGCGCCAGCTCGCGCCCCTCGTGCCGGACGAGGCCGTCGCGCACCATGCGTCGCAGCGTGCCCGAGACGCTCGGCGGCGTCACGTGCAGGCGCTCGGCCAGCCGCGCGGCAATGACCGTCTTGCCCTCGGCGCGCATGTTATAGATCGTTTCCAGGTAGGCCTCGACGGTCGGGCTGGGGTGCATTATGCTGTCGAGCATGGCTCCCTTCCACCAGCTCTTAGGCCCACCAGAGCTTAGGTCCGTGGCATCGAGGAACGATAGCGCCGGCCTGCTAACGACGTTCGTGCCGAGCGTCGCATCATTGTAACACGTTGGCAGCAGTCGAGCTATAGCATGGGCGCGCCTCGAGGTTCGGTCCGGAGGTTCGGTCCGGAGGTTCGGTCCGGAGGTTCGGTCCGGCGGAGGACGAGATGCTATTTGGCTTCGGTCCGCTCGGCCTAGCGCCACCGGGGCTCGCCGGGCCGCCGGGCGTGGCGGCGCTCCTGGCCCTGGCTGAGCGGGCCGACGCCCTCGGCCTCGACTCGTTCTGGCTCCACCAGCGCCACTTCAGCGAGCCGGGCAGCTCGCCCTCGCCGTTCGTCGTCGGCGCGGCCGTCGCAGCGCGCACGCGCCGGCTGCGCGTCGGCGTCTGCGCGACGATCACGCTGGCGCACCCGCTGCGCGTCGCCGAGGACCTGGCGGTGCTCGACGTGCTCAGCGGCGGGCGCACGGTCTTCAGCCCCATGCGCGGCTACCGTAGCCAGGACTTCGCCGCCTTCGGCGTCGCGGCGCGGACGAAGTACGGTCGCTTCTCCGCCGCGCTGCGAGCCATTCGCGCGTCGTGGGACGCCGAGGCACACCCGGCGCGCGGCGGCGACGACACGGCCGACGGCGTGCCTCCAGTGCGACCGCGGCCGGTCCAGGCGACGCTGCCGATGTGGCTCGGCTCGTTCGGGACCAAGGGCGTCGAGCTGGCGGCCGACCTCGGCCTGCCCTACTTCCCCGCTGCGGTCGAGAGCCTGGCCGGCATTCGCCAGAAGCTAGCGCTCTACGCCGCGCGGCGCGGGCATGCGCCGCTCCCGGCCGAGCGTCCGATCATTCGCGACGTCTACGTCGGCGCGAGCCAGCAGGCGGCGCTGGACGAGGCCGGGCCGGGCCTGCGCGCGCAGGCCGCGCTGTACCGCCAGTGGGGCGTGCTGGCCGACGACGTCGATCCGCTGGTCTACGCGCGCGAGCGTAGCGTGGTCGGCGACGCCGTGGCCTGCCATGAGCAGCTCGCGCGCTATCGCGAGGAGCTGGGCATCACCTACGTCGTCTGCCGCATGAGCCTGCCGGGCCTGGCGCCGGAGCAGGTCACCGCCTCACTGGAGCGCTTCTGCACAGCGGTGATGCCGCTGCTCAGCGGCTAGCTAGACCGCTCGCCTGAGTATACAATCTGTATACGGCCCCGAAGAGGACGCCGCTGCTGTGCTGCGTATTCGAGCGCTTGCAATCGACGACCACATCCTCGAAAAGATTGAGTTTAGGCACAGTGTGACGTTCGTAGAGGTGGAAGAGGCGTGCCTGTCGGTGGAGCGGCATGTCCGGCGCGGACGGGAGGGTCTCTACAAAGTGTTCAGCAAGACGGGAGCAGGGCGGTACGTGCTCGTCGTGGTCGCAGATCAGGGCCGCGGCGTGTGGAAGGTCGTCACAGCGCGCCAGATGACGGTTCAGGAGCAGCAGCTCTACCGACGCGTGCGAGGAGCTTGACGATGGACGATAGA
>JACQUS010000185.1 GCA_016210125.1 Chloroflexota bacterium
GGCACCGAGCCCACGCCTACGCGACCCGGATGGTCTGAAGACCTATGAACTCGGACTCCAGCTTTGGATCGCCGTCCTCGAGGAGCATGGCGATGACCTCGCGGAGGTTTTTCTCCAGCTCGTCGAGCGTTCCTCACTGACTACGCGCCCCCGGCCAGCCCGGAACCGAACCCACGAAAAGGCCGGTCTCAGGATTCCGCTCCACGGTCACGTTGAACGTTCGCATCGTTACGCCTCCTGAATTGCGAGTCAGGCTCCAGTCTACAACCGCCCCACATCCCTGCCTCCTTACGGTTGTCGGCCCAACACTCCGGTTCAGCGGCGACGCGCAGCGCCGTCCTCTGCAACCGGTTTTTAGGCGTTCGGTCGCTACTCATAAGACCAGTAAGCGGCGGCGTGGAAAGTAGCCAATTGATCGGTTGCTGAAAACCTGGTTGCCGATGATCCCATTGGTCTCCGCCATTGTCAAGGTAGCACCGAGGAGTCCGGGGAGCATGCCACAGCGAAGCGTGAACTCCACCCCACCGAGTGTGATGTCGACGTTCTGGGTCTCGGTCTGGAATTGCCCAACGCCGGGATAGAAATCGGTGACGCGTCCCGCGGGCGGGAAGGACGCGAGGGAGTTGTGCTGGAAGTAAGAGATCTGCGCGCCGGTATCAAGAAACATCCGATAGTCAATGCCGCGAATGCGGGCCGACACGATCGGGATGCCCATGAACTCGTCCAGGTGTACGGTCAGTCCGCCGTGCTCTAACTCCTTGGTTGAAATCGTCACCGTCCCGTTCGGAGCGTCAAGAACGAAGTCAAACCGCCCCAAGACGTCGGCGCCCAAGAGGCCAACGCACTCTACGGCAACGAAGCGCGAAAGGGTGTCCGCGGTGAGGCCGAGATAGCTGCTGTCCAGCCGAAACTGTTGGCCAGCGAGGGTCAGGGGAGACGAAGAACCGAAACTCGCTGGCGCTCCCGTGTCGAAAAGCCACAACGCGCCCGCCGTTTCGAGAAACAGATGTCCGTCGCGCAAATGAAGAGGCAGTGTTGTCATGCGTATGCTCCGAGCTATCCTCAGAAATTGTGGAGAATGGCTGAGCGCCGACGGCTGGTCTGGTCGCCAGATCAGGGTCGATCCGTCGACAAGAGAAGCGTATCACCTTCTCCGAAGGAGCTAACCTACCGACAACCAAAACGCGTACATCCATCCCCCTCTCCGCGTGCGGAGAGGGGGAGAGGAGGGATGCGGTCAGCGAACACGCCCGTGCGAAATCGGAGGTGGTATGAGCCTGACGGCGCGGAACGCGGGGGGAAATGGTATAGCGCTTCCGATCAGGCCTGGACGAACGAAGCACAGGCGAGCTGGCGCCGTCCGGAGTACCGCCGGGCGTCAGAGCGCGGCGGCAGCGGCACGCACCGCGGGGATGATCTCGCGGGCGTAGGTCTCGAGCTGGCCCACCAGCTCGTTGTTGTACGCCATGGCGCGCAGGATGAAGTGGCGCACGCCCGCCTGGGCGAACTCCAGCAGCCGCTCGACACAGCGGTCGGCCGGTCCGACGACGCAGAACGCGTCGACGAAGCGGTCGAAGTCCTGCGCGTAGTTGCGCTCCAGATAGCCGATGGCGCGGTCGCGGGCCTTCTCTGGCTCGTCCGAGACGTAGGTGAACTGAAGGTGGGCGTGAGCGAAGTCGGCCGCCAGGGTCCGGCCGTGCCCCGCCGCGAACGCGTCGATCTTGCTCAGGCTCTCACGGTAACGCCGCGGCGAGACCAGGTACGACACCCAGCCGTCGCCGGCATGGGCCGCACGCTGGAGCGCGGCGTCGGTGCGCCCGCCGATCCAGAGCGGCGGGCCGCCCGGGCGGGCCGGCTTCGGGCGGAGCGCCGCGCCGTTCAGCCGCGCGAAGCGACCCGCGAAGGTCACCTCCTCCTCGCTCCAGAGTCGGCGCAGAATCTCAATGCCCTCGTCCATACGCCGTCCGCGGTCCTCGCGCGGCACGCCGCATGCCTCCCACTCGGGCGCGTACTCTCCGCCGACGCCGAGGCCCAGCACGAACCGCCCGCCGGACAGGTAGTCGAGCGTGGCGCCGGCGCGGGCCACGTCGGCCGCCGGACGCAGCGGCAGCAGGTAGATCGCCGTGCCCACCGTGATGCGCGTCGTCTGTGCGATGGCCGTGGCCAGGAAGGAGAGCGCGTGCAGGCGATCCGTGCGCATCAGGACGTGGTCGCCGCTCCACAGCGAGTCGAAGCCCAGGTCCTCGAGGCGGCGCGGAAAGGCGAGTACGAAATCGCGGTCTGGGATGCCGAAGGGGCTCGAGCCAAAGCTGACGCCGAAACGGACCTCAGCCATCATCTACCTCTCAGAAGATAGGGGCGCGGTAGCCGCGCCCCTCCTCGGAGCGGGAGACCGGATTCGAACCGGCGCGGCCACCTTGGAAGGGTGGCATGCTGCCGCTACATCACTCCCGCGTGACCGCACAAAGTATACACCGCCCGCCCAGCCACCGCTCGACGACTGGCCGCCGCCCGGTGTAAAGGGGGAACGCAGGGCGGCCCGAGCCGCCGAGACCGGCGCAGCGCGGGCCGGCAGGGATACGCCGCCTCGCGCGCACTGCCCGGGGCACCCGCCGAGCCTCCGTTGCGCGCCGCGGCCGTACTCTGCTCGTCGCATTGGCGAATAGGGATACGGGCCGGTCGCGGCGGGCGCCGGCCGCACCGTGTGCTCCGCCCGCTACCGGCGCGACAAAGAGACTGCTCGGAGCAGCTCGAATCGACGTGGGGCGGCCTCGCCCTACTTCCCCGGGCCGCGAACGGCGGACACCAGCCGGCTGCCCGGCGAGAAGATCGGCCGCTTCGTCGCCGCGACCTTGATGCGCTCGCCGGTGCGCGGATTGCGTGCCATCCGCTCGCCACGATGCGCGACGCGGAAGGCGCCGAAGCCGGAGAGGCGGACCTCATCGCCGCGCGCCAGGGCCTCGGTGATCGACCCGATCACCTCGTCCACGAACTTCCCAGCCCTGGCATTTGAGAGGCCGGTACGCTTCGCTACCGCCGCGGACAGGTCCTTCTTGGAGATCGCCATTTCTCCCTCCAAGTCTGAGGATGTCGCGTTGCCCGTACCTCATACTAGCATACACGGCGCAATTCCGCGCTGTGAAGCGGAATCTAGCACGTGGTGCCGTGGCGGCCGTGCCCGGACGGGCGCGGGCGCGACCCAACTCGACGCGCCGACGACTGCCACCGGCCAGCGTCCAGCGGCCGATAGTCGATCGCTAGATTCCGCCGTTGACGCCGTGCTCGTCCGTCGCTACGCTTGTATCTCAGACCGAAGGCAAGGAGCAGGCGGCCGCGGTGCACCGCTCCGAATCGGCAGGGAACTGGGAGCGCCAGGTCCGGGCCTGGGCCAGCGGCTACACGCTCGCTGTCTTTCTGAGCGTGGTCGCCATCGGCTGGTCGTCCATCCTCTGGTGGGCGGGGGCGCGCGAGGTCGCTTCGGGCATCGGCCTGGGCCTGTCGGCGCTGGCGACGGCAATCCTCGGACCGTTCACGCTCCTCCAGGCGCGTATGCGTCGGGAGCGTGTATGCGCCAAGTGCCGGCGCGTCTATACCTTGCTCACGGACCCACAAGCCATCGTCTGCCTATGCGGACGCTGCGCCGCGCACCTGCGCTGCTGATGCCCGTGCGTCGATCGCCTGCCGCGGACCGCGCCCGCCGCCTGGTCGAGCGCTGGCTCGACGCCTTCAACTGTCGCGACTGGGACGCCTACGGCGCGTGCTTCGCCGACGACGTGCGCTATCGTCTCCCGCGCCGCGACGAGCCGTTCGTCGGGCGCGCGGCGCACGTCGAGCACGACCGCGCTCACGCCGGCGATGGCCGCCTGAGCGCCGAGCACGTCTACGTGTGCGGTGACGTGGTGGTCGTCGAGGGGAGCTTCACGACGCCCGAGCGGCACTCGCGCTGGGTGACGGTCCTGGAGCTGCGTGAGGGGCGCATCGCCCATGAGCGCCTGTACTACTGAGTGCGGAGCAGCGCGCCGAAGCCGGCGATGGCGTCGGGCAGGCCGAGGCGCCGGAGCGCGGCCCAGAAGCTCGCCTGGTTGGCCGTGACGACGGGCTTGCCCAGGTCTTGCTCCAGCCGCTCGATGATGTCGATGGCCCGCACGTTGGTGCAGGAGATGAAGACGCCGTCGCAGTCGCCGCGGCCGACCTCGCGGGCGAGCTGGTAGAAGACGAACGGCGGGAGGCTGGGCCGGCGCAGCGTGTTGGGGTCGCCGAGCGTCCTGAGCCCGGTGACCTCGAAATCGGCCTCGACCAGATAGCGCTCCAGCCGGCGGTTGATCTCGTCCGGATAGGGCGTCGCCACGGCCACACGGCGGATTTTCAGCCGGCGCAGGGCCTCGCCCATCGCCGATGAGGTGGTGACGAACGGCCGCCCGGTCTGCCGGCGGACGCGAGTCGAGACCTCCTCGTCCCAGGCGACGCCGCGGAAGAAGCTGCCGCTCGTGCAGCCGTAGACGATGACCTCCACGCCGCAGGTCGCGACGTCGTGGGCCGCCGCGTCGATCCACGTGGCCATCTCGGCCAACGACTCCGGCGAGACGTTCGGGTCGGCCAGCCGCACGCGGCCGGTGTGCACGGAAAGGCCCTCCGGCGCCAAGCGGTGGAAATCGCCCTCCATCACCGTGTTGGTCGACGGGACGAGCAGGCCGATCTTGCCGCGCCACCCGTACATGGCGCTCCTCCCTTTGCCGCGGGTGAGCATACGCTAGCAACTCACGCCGCGCGGGTCAAGATCCGCGCGCCGCTGGGTTGCGGCCTTTGAACACCGCGAAAAGGAACCACAGCGACGGCAGCAGCAGCGCCGTGCCGAACGGCAGCGTCCAGAGCACGGCGCGCAGCGTCGCCGGCGGCGCGGCGGCGGCGGCCAGCGTGACGTCGGGGTAGATGACGTACGGCCACTGCGCCAGCGCCCAGCCGACCAGCAGGAGCGCGACCTGGAGCGCTGCCAGGGTGCGCGCGGTCGCGTAGTGGCGACGGTACATCGCCAGTCCCGAGGCCGGAGCTAGCAGGATGCCGGCCAGTACGACGCCGGCCGCTCGCGGGCTCACTAAGCCCTCCCAAAGCCGCGGCGCGTCGACATACGTCAGAAGCAGCGTGCCGAGCGACAGCGCGCCACCGACGAGCCATGCACCGAGCGCGCGGCGCCGAAAGTCCTCGCGCACCTGCTCCTCGGTCTCCAGCGTCAGGTAGACGGCCGCCAGGTAGGCGCAGAGCGTGAGCGCCAGCGCACCGATGGCCGTCGGCAGCGGGCTGAGCCAGGCCGTCTGCCCGCCCGGGAGGACGGCGCCGCCGGCCACGCGCAGGTCGCCGGTCGACACCGCGCCGAGGCAGGCGCCGAGCAGCAGCGGCGTGATGACGCTCGCCGCGCCGAACACCGTCCCCCAGCCGCCCGGCGCGCGCGCCGCCGCGCGGCCGTGCGCGCGGAAGACGAACGCTGCTCCGCGCAGCGCGATGCCGAGGAGCACGAGATGGAACGGCCAGAAGAGCGCGACGCTCAGCACGGCGAAGGCGGCCGGGAAGCCGGTGAAGAGCAGCACGATGAGGAAAATCAGCCAAACGTGGTTGGCCTCCCAGACCGGCCCCATCGCCGCGGCGATGGCCGCGCGGTGCTGCGCGGCGCGCGGGCCGGTGGCCAGCAGGTCCCACACCCCGCCGCCGAAGTCGGCCCCGGCCAGCACGGCATAGAGCACGAGCGCTGTCAGCGCCGTCAGCCCGACCAGCTCGGGTAGCAGCTCAGCCGCCGGCATCGGGCGTGGCCTCCTCAGCGAGCTGCGCGTCCGCGCTGCTGGTCGCGGCCATCCGGCGCAGGAGCAGGACGACCGCAACGCCGAGCGCCAGGTACAGGGCGGTGAAGCCGGCTAGCGAGATCCAAACGCCCTGGACGACCGTCACCGCGTCGCGCGTGCGCATCAGGCCGTAGATCGTCCATGGCTGGCGGCCGACCTCGGTGACCACCCAGCCGGCCTCCAGGGCGACGAAGCCGAGCGGCGAGCCGATCGTGAGCGCACGCAGCAGCCGGCGGTGGCTCGCCCAGTCGCCGCCGCGGCCCCGGGCGCGCCACCAGGCCCACCAGTACCACAGCGCGACGCCGAGCGTAGCGAAGCCCGCGCCGACCATGATCTGGAAGGCCGGATGGACGACGCGCGGCTCCGGCCATTCGTCGCGCGGGAAGGCGGCGAGCCCGACGATCTGGCCGTTGGGATCGTGTGTCGCCAGCAGGCTGAGGGCCTTGGGGACCTCGATGGCCCCACGCGTCTGCCGGGCTTCGGGGTCGGGCCAGCCGCCGATGCGCAGCGGCGCGCCGCGCTCGGTCGCGAACTGCCCTTCGAGCGCGGCGAGCTTGGCCGGCTGCGCGTCGACGAGCCGCCGTGCGAGCAGGTCGCCGAGCACCGGCTGCGCCACGGCGGCCGGCGTGGCCAGCAGGAGCGCGATGGTCAGCGCCAGGCGGTTGTAGGCTGCGCGCTCGGGCCGGCGGTCGCGCAGCAGCGCCCAGGCGTAGACGCCGGCCGCGGCGAAGCCCACGGCCTGGTGGGTCGCGAGGGTCGAGTGGAAGGCCATCAGGCCCCAAGCGGGATTGAAGAGCGCGGCAAGCGGATCGACGTCGGCGAGCCGGCCGTCGAGCCCGAGGGCGAAGCCGACGGGGCTCTGCATCCAGGCGTCGGCCGAGACGACGAGGATGCCGGACGCCGCGCCGCTCAGGGCCACCGGCCAGCCGCACAGCCAGTGGGCCAGCGGGCGCAGGCGCGTCCAGTCGTACAGGTATAGGCCGAGGAAGATGGCCTCGATGAAGAATGCGTAGCCCTCCAGCGCGAAGGCCAGGCCAATGAGCGGCCCCGAGAAGGCCATAAAGCGCGGCCAGAGCAGCCCGAGCTCGAAGGCCAGCGCGGTGCCGGAGATGGCCCCGATGGCGAACAGGACGGCCGTGACCTTGGCCCACGTGTTGGCTAGCCGCAGGGCCGCCGGGTCGCCGGTGCGCAGCCAGTGCCCCTCGGCCAGCAGCATCATGATCGGCATGGCCATGCCGACGGCGGCGAAGATCATGTGGAAGCCGAGCGAGAGCGCCATCTGCGCCCGCGCGGCGAAGAGGTCGGTCATTCCGACCGCTGCCGCAGGTGCTCGGCGATGGCGGCGAGGAAGGCCGGCCCGAGGTCGTCCGCCTTGCGCTCGCCGACGCCGGGTATGCGCCGCAGCTCCGCCGCTTGGGTCGGCCGGGCCGAGGCCATCTCGCGCAGCGCAGCGTCGTGGAGGACGACGTACGCCGGCACGCCCCGCTCGTCCGCCAGGCGTTTGCGCAGGGCGCGCAGCGCCTCGAAGAGTGCGTCATCCGCTGGATTGGCATTCACGTCGGCCGGGCGGGCCGTCCGGCTCGTCGGTTGCCGCGTCCCCCAGCCCGCGACCCGCAGCAGCACGTCCTCACGGCGTGCGAGGACGGCCCGCCCACGCTCGGTGATTTCCACGGCGTTGAACTCGTCGGGCTTTCGCCGCAGGTAGCCGGCATCCAGCATAGCGTCAGCCAGGACGCGCCACTCCTCGCGCGTGCGCTCGCGGCCGATGCCGTAGGTTGGGAGCTTGTCGTGCGCCCATTGCAAGACGCGCTGGCTGCGCGAGCCGCACAGTACGTCCACGACATACACGATGCCGAAGCGCTGTCCGGTGCGCCAGACACACGACAGAAGCATCTGGGCCGGGATGGTGCAGTCGATGACCTCGCGGGCGGTGGCCGGCGGCGCGGGAGGCGCGTGACTTGCCTGCTCGTCCGCGCCGGCCGGCCGCGGCGCCGGCTGCTCGGCCGACGCGGCGCCCGCGGCGGCGGCCGAGGTGTGGCACACGTCGCAGCAGCGCTCCGGCTGGCGGTCGAGCCGCTCGTCGAAGTAGGCCAGCAGGGCGCGCCGGCGGCAGCCCGTGCCCGTAGCCCAATCGACCATCCGCCGAAGCTGCCATGCGGCGACACGCTGCTCGGTGGGCGAGGGCTTCTGGGCAATGAAGTGCTTGTGCACGGCGACGTCGCCGTAGCTATAGAACAGGATGCAATCGCTCGGCTGGCCGTCGCGGCCGGCGCGGCCGCTCTCCTGGTAGTAGCGCTCCAGGCTCGCCGGCAGGTCGTAGTGCACGACGAAGCGGATGTCCGGCTTGTCGATGCCCAGGCCAAAGGCGATCGTGGCCACAACGATGCGCGTTTCGTCGCGCGCGAAGGCGTCCTGCCGCTGCCGGCGCTCGTCGCCTTCGAGACCGGCGTGGTAGGCCACCGCGCTGAGGCCGTCGGCGCGCAGCTTGGCGGCCAGCTCTTCCGTCCCGGCGCGCGTATGGCAGTAAATGATGCCGGAGGCGCCGCGGCGTGTGCGTAGGTACGCCACAAGCTGCTGATAGGCGCGCTTCTTCCCCCGCACCTCATAATGCAGGTTGGGCCGGTTGAAGCTGCCCTGGAAGGTCAGTGCCTGCTCCAGCGCAAGCTGCGTCTCGATGTCGGCGCGCACCCGGCGCGTCGCCGTGGCCGTGAAGGCGCCGATGCGCGTCGCCGGAAAGAGCTCGCGCAGCCGGCTGAGCTCGCGGTACTCTGGGCGGAAGTCGTGGCCCCACTCGGATATGCAGTGGGCCTCGTCGATGGCGAAGAAGGCCGGCCGCGCCGACGCCAGGAGGTCGAGGAAGCGCGGCAGGACGAGGCGCTCGGGAGCGACGTAGAGTAGCTTAACGCGCCCGAGGGCCACGGCCGCTTGCCGGCTGCTGATCTCCACGGCGTCCAGCGAGCTATTGACATACGTCGCCGGCAGGCCGAGCGCCTCCAGACGGTCGACCTGGTCCTTCATGTGCGCGATCAGCGGCGAGACGACGACGGTGAGACCGGGACGTAGCAGGGCCGGTAACTGGTAGCACAGCGACTTGCCGCCGCCGGTGGGCATGAGCACGAAGACGTCTTGCCCGGCGAGGATGGCGCGGACGATGTCCTGCTGCTGCGGCCGGAAGCCGACGTGGCCGAAGGTCGTCTTCAGCGTCGCAAGGAGCTGCGCATCCGTCGGCACCGCGGGCTCCGCAGCGCCGTCGCCCGGCCGCGCGCCACCGCCGCGCACCGCTGCGTCTCCCGTGGGTCGCGCAGGCTGCTCCGCGCCCGAGGCCATCGCAACCGCTCCACGCCGCTAGCCGGCGCGCTGCCGCGCCGCCGCGGTCGCGGCGCGGTCGAGCCGCCCGTCGGGGCCGAAGACTGCGCCGTAGTCGCGCGCGGCCGCAGTGTGCGAGATGCGCTCCTCGCGCACGTCGCGCTCCAGCAGGTCGAGGCTGCGCGCTCGCGGATCGCCCCAGCCCCCGCCGCCGGGCGTCACGACGACGAAGAGGTCGCCGCGCCGCAAGGGATAGTGGGCAATGGTTGACGGCAGGACCTTCTCGTCCAGCGCGCCGGGGTTGAGGACGTAGGCGCCCAGCGCGCCGGGAAGGCCGCCGTCGAGTCCGGCGGCGGCGCGCTTCTGCCGCTCGCCGGAGAGCGCGATGGTCGCCTCGTCGGCCAGGATACGGTAGGCGCGACGCACGCTCAGTCCGCCGCGGAACGTGCCGGCGCCGCCGGAGTCCTGCCGCAGCTCGTAGCGCTCGACGCGCAGCGGGAAGCTGTGCTCCAGGCACTCGACCGGCAGGTTCGACGCGCCCGAGGCGTGGATACGCACGGCATCGAGGCCGTCTTTGTACGGCCGCGCGCCGTAGGAGCCGGCGAAGGTCTCGTAGTCGACGAAGAAGTCGCCGCTGCGCGGGTCCGTGCCGGAGGGCAGGATTTGCTGGTGCGGCCCGCAGAAGGCCAGCGCGCGTGCCGGCATGGCCTGCGAGAGCGCGCCGGCCACGCAGTCGCCAACGATGGCGCAGGACAGCGCGCGCACGCCGACGGCCGCGGGCGGCCGCGGGTTCACCAAGCTGCCTTCCGGCGCGCGGATGGTCATGGCGCGGAAGTAGCCGGCGTTCGATGGCAGGCCGGGGTCGAGCAGGCACTTGACAACGCAGTAGATCGTCGCTGCGAGGGCGTTCAGCGGGACGTTGCGTGCGCTCCCGACCTGCGGGTCGGTGCCGGCGAAGTCGAAGTCGAGGTGGTCGGCGCGGATCGTGAGCGCGACGCGGACGCGCACCGGCCGGTCCTCGACGCCGTCGCTGTCGAGCACGTCCTCGCAGGTGTAGGTGCCGTCGGGCAGCGCGGCGATGGCGCTGCGGATGCGGCGCTCGGCGTAGTCGAGGAGCTCGGCCATGTGCGCTAGCAGCGTTTCGCGGCCGTGCTTGGCGCAGACCTCCTCCAGCCCGCGCACGCCGACGCGGTTGGCGGCGAGCTGGGCGCGGAAGTCGCCGAGGCGGTCGCGCGGCGTGCGCGTGTTCAGCAGCATCAGATTCAGGATGTCTTCGTCGAGGACGCCGGCGCGCACGAGCTTGACGGGCGGGATGCGGATGCCCTCCTGGTAGATGTTGCGGCAGTCGGCCGACTCGCTGCCGGCGACCATCCCGCCGACGTCGGAGTGGTGCGCCAGGTTCGCAACGAAGGCATACAGCGTGTCGCCGTCGAACACCGGGCTGATGAAGTTGATGTCCGGCAGGTGCGAGCCGCCGCCGTTGTACGGGTCGTTGGCGATGATCACGTCGCCGGGGCGCAGCGAGTCGAGGGGATGGCGCTTGACGATCTCCTCGACCGTGCCGAGCATCGAGCCGAGATGGATGGGGATACGCGGCGCCTGAGCGATGACCTGGCCGGTGGCGTCGAAGATGGCCGTCGAGCAGTCGGCGCGCTCCTTGATGTTCGGCGAGTAGGCGGTTTTGATGAGCGTGGCGCCCATCTCCTCGGCCACGGCCATGACCAGACTGCCGATGACCTCGGTGGTCACCGGATCGAGCAGCGTGCGCATCCTTCGCTCCTCGTCATCCTGCGTCGGGGCGGCCCCGACGCAGGCCTCGCGCTGGGGCTAGCCCAACACCCCGCCAGATGCCGCGTCAGGCGACCTCTGGATCCCGCGGGCGATAGCCGTCAGCGTGCGCTATGACCCCACCCGACCCAAGAGAGGTTCTCAAAGGGGGCGAAGCCCCCTTTGGATTCCCCCCTCGGGCGGGTCTCGCCACGGGGCATGCGATCCTTGAGCTTCCACGTCCCCAAAGCGCTTCGCCCCCGTTGGATTCCCTCTCTGTGTGTCTAGCGGCACGGAAACGGATTCTTCGCCTCCGCTAC
>JACQUS010000024.1 GCA_016210125.1 Chloroflexota bacterium
AATGTAGTCGTTCGCGTCGCTGGGCGCGCGCCTCCCGGAGTGCCCAGCCTCTTACGGAGAGCACTCACGAAAATCACTCTCGAAAATCACTCACGGAGAGCACTCACGAAGATCGCCCACGGAGATCACCTAGGGAGATCACGTACGCCGAGCTGCTCGAGATCCTGCGCATCATCAGCTCGTCCGACCTGAACGAGGTGACGATCGAGTCGGCCGACGTGCGCATCTACATCTCGAAGCGCCTGGATGGCCGCGGGCCGAGCGTCGAGACGACCGCCGTCCCTGGCTCGCGCGCCGCCGCGCCGCCGGCGATCGGCCCGAGCGTGGCGCCTGTCGCCGGCGCCGTGCCGGGCGCCGCCGTAGCGCAGCCCGGCGCTGCGCCGCAGCCCGCCGCGCCCGAGCCTCCGCCGGGCGCCGTCGTCGTCAGCGCGCCCATGCTCGGCACGTTCTACCGCGCGCCGGCGCCCGACCAGCCACCCTACGTCGAGGTCGGCCAGCGCGTGGCGGCCGGCGACACCCTCTGCCTCATCGAGGCCATGAAGCTCTTCACGCCCCTGACCGCGCCGTGCGCCGGCGTGGTCGGCGCCATCCTGGCCGAGAACGCCCGGCTGGTCGAGTATGGCCAGCCCCTGATGTACGTGGAGCCCGACGAGGCCACCTAGAGGAGCAGCGTGCCCACCTACGAGCAGCCGTTTCCCGAGATTCGCGGCGTCGAGGCGACCTTCTGGGCCGAGGCGGCCAGGGGTCGACTCGTCGTGCAACGCTGTCGCGTCTGTCGCGCGTGGGTGCACTACCCGCGCATCTCGTGCCCGCAGTGCGCCGCCGCCGACCCCGAGTGGGTGGCGATGTCCGGGCGCGGCACGGTCTACTCGTTCACCGTCGTCCACCGCGCGGGCACATCGGCGTTCCGCGGCGAGGAGCCCTACACGGTGGCCATCGTCGCGCTGGCGGAAGGCCCGCGGCTGATGACTAACGTCGTGGAGTGCCCGCCGGAGGCGGTCGCCGTCGGCATGCCGGTCCGCGTCGCTTTCCGGCCGGTGAGCGACGAAATCGCCGTGCCCGTCTTCCGGCCGGCGTGAGGACGTGCCTATGCCTGAGCGCCGCCGTGCCCGCGATGGGCGGCGGGCCGTCATCGTGGGCGTCGCCGAGTCCGGCATCGCCTTCAAGGCAGACCTGATGCCCATCGAGATGATGGCCCAGGCCACCGACCGCGCGCTGGCCGAGTGCGGGCTGCGGCGGGCGGACGTCGACGGCCTGTTCTCGGCCAACCCGTACTACTGGATGCCGGCCATCACCCTCGGCGAGTACCTGGGCATCGTCCCGCGCTTCAGCGACTCGACGACCATCGGCGGCTCGTCGTTCCTCGCGCACCTGGAGCACGCCGTGCTGGCCGTGGAGGCCGGCTACTGCGACGTGGCCCTGGTGGCCTACGGCAGCAACCAGTCCAGCCGCCGGGGCGGGCTGGTGACGCTCTCGGAGTGGCTGCCCGGCGAGTTCTTCTACGGCCCGGCTTTCCCCATCAGCGCCTACGCGCTGGTCGCCCAGCGCCACATGCACGAGTACGGCACCACCAGTGAGCAGCTCGCCGCCGTCGCCGTGGCCACACGGCGCTGGGCGCAGCTCAATCCGGTGGCCCTGGTGCGCGACCCGCTGACGATCGACGACGTGCTGGCGTCGCCGATGATCAGCTCGCCGCTGCACCGCCACGACATCTGCCTGGTGACCGACGGCGGCGGGGCCTTCGTCGTCACCACCGAGGAGCGGGCGCGCGACCTCGAGACCAGGCCGGTCTACGTCCTGGGCTCGGCGGTGAGCCACCTGCACCGCCACGTCAGCCAGATGCCGAGCCTGACCGAGACGGCGGCCACGATCACCGGGTCGCGCGCCTTCGCCGAGGCCGGCCTGGCGCCGGCCGACGTCGACGTGGTGCAGATCTACGATGCGTTCACCATCAGCGTCGTCATGTCGCTGGAGGACCTGGGCTTCTGCGCCAAGGGCCAGGGCGGGGCCTTCGCCGGCGTCGAGCGGCTGGGCCCAGGCGGCGCGCTGCCGACGAACACGAGCGGCGGTGGGCTCTCCTACTGCCACCCCGGCATGCTCGGCATCTTCCTAGTCATCGAGTGCGTCCGGCAGCTTCGCGGTGAGTGCGGCGCGCGCCAGGTGGCCGGCGCGAGAGTCGGCCTGGTCCACGGCATCGGCGGCGTCTACAGCGGCATCGCCACGGCACTGCTGGGCAGCGAGCGGCCGTGAGCCGACTGGCCGCGGGAGGCTCATACACCGCGTCAGGTGCATTATTGGGCAAGGAAAGGGGTGTGCAGAGGGGACGGTAGTCCCCTCTGCGTTCACAACCTTCTTGGGGCGGGGTGGGGCATCCTCGCCAAGAGGGACCATTTTGACAGGGGTGCGGAGGGTGCGATGCCCTCTCCGCGATTGCTGTTTGGGTGGCAGGCTGGGACCCAGCGCATCCAGCGGCGCGGAGGGGCGCATCGCCAGACGGAGATAGGCGGCCATGAGCATTCCGGCTCCAGACGGTGCTGCAGGGGCCCCGCCGTCGCCCAAGCGCCGCAAGCACATCGGCATCATCGACACGACGGTGCGCGACGGCCACCAGTCGCTCTGGGCCACGCGCATGCGCAACTGGGCCATCCTCGGCTACGTCGAGCAGATGGACCGCATGGGCTTCAAGCGCATCGAGCTGGTCGGCGGCGCAGTCTTCGATGTCGCCGTGCGCTACCTGAAGGAGGACCCCTGGGAGCGCATCCGCCTGGTCCGCCAGAAGGTCCGGCGCACACCGCTTCAGCTCGTCGAGCGCGGCCAGAGCCTGTTCACCTTCCAGGTCTTCCCCGACGACGTCGTCGCGCTGACCATCAGGCGCGCGCAGGCCAACGGCATCGGCCAGCTCTTCACGTACGACAGCCTGAACGACGTGCAGAACCTCACGACCGTCGTGGAGACGGCGCGCGCGATTGGCCTGCCGGTGAGCGGCATGTTCGTCTTCAGCATCAGCCCCGTGCACACCGACGACTACTACGTCGAGGTGAGCAAGCAGCTCGTCGCGTTGGGCGTCGATGCTGTGGGCCTCAAGGACCCGTCGGGCCTACTGACGCCGGAGCGCACGCGCACGCTCGTCCCGGCGCTACGCCAGGCCATCGGCGACGTGCCGCTAGAGGTGCACAGCCACGCGCTCTCGGGCCTCGCGCCACAGTGCCTGCTGGAGGCCGCCGATCTGGGCGCCGACGACCTCTACACCTGCATCTCGCCGCTGGCGCACGGCTACTCGCACCCGCCGACCGAGTGGGTCGTCCACCATCTGGAGCGCCGCGGCTTCGAGACCGGCGTCGACCGCGCGATGCTGCCCGACATGGCCGCCTACTTCACGCGCGTAGCCGAGATCGAGCGCCGGCCGCTGGGCAAGCCGGCCGAGTACGACCCGGCGCTCTTCGAGCACCAGATCCCCGGCGGCATGATCACCAACCTGATCAACCAGCTCCGCGAGCTCGGCATCGCCGAGCGGCTGGACGACGTGCTGGCTGAGATCTCGCGCGTGCGTGTCGACCTGGGCTACCCGCCGATGGTCAGTCCGGTATCGCAGTACGTGGGAACCCTGGCGGTGCTGCACGTGCTCCAGGGCGAGCGCTACAAGACCATTCCGCTGGAGGTCACCAGCTACGCGCTCGGCCTGTACGGCCGGCCGCCGGGGCGCATCGAGCCCAACCTGCTCGACCGGCTGACGCGCGGCAAGGAGCCGTACGGCGGCCGCATCGGCGCGCGCGTGCCGCCGCTGCTCGACAAGGTGCGCGCCGAGCGCGGGCCGTTCGCCAGCGATGACGATCTGCTGATCGCCTGCTACTATGCGCCGGAGGTGTACAATCCGCTGTTCGAGGCGCGGGCGCAGGCCGGGGGACGCTACGAGCCGCCGCAGCCGCCGCTGGTGAGCCATCTGCTGCGCGAGCTGGCCAAGCGACCGGACCTGCGCCACGTGCAGGTGCAGCTTGGAAAGCTGAAGGTGACCGCATCGCGCTGATGTGCCGCGTGCTGCTCCGCAGCCCGCGTGGGCGACGCGGAGACGCGGAGACGCGGAGACACGGGGACACGGGGACGGGGAGACACGCAGACGCCGAGACGCCGAGAAGACCTAACCCCCGACTCCGTTCCCGGCGCGCGTATGCGG
>JACQUS010000197.1 GCA_016210125.1 Chloroflexota bacterium
GAGGGGAGCAGAGCGGGCGGGGAGTCCAGAGGTCGCCGAAGGCGACCTCTGGGAACCTCATCGAGGTGGGGCGGGGTAGCCGCCCAGAGGGATATTTTCACGGGAGGTCATCGTGTCGCCAAGCCTGACCGAGCAGCTCGCCGGATTCGTGACTGCGCTGCGCTGCGGCGACCTGCCGCCGAGCGTCCAGGAGCGCGCCCGTGCCCTGCTGCTGCACGGGCTCGCAGTCGGCCTGGTCTGCCACCCGCTGGACCCATCGCGCATCGCGCGGCGCGTGGTCGCCGAGGCCGAGCCACTGGCCGCCGGGCCGCGCATCCTCGTCGACGGCACGCGGGTGACTGTCGGCGGGGCGATCTTCGCCAACGCGGCCATGCTCCAGGCGCGCAACAACGAGGACACCTACCACATGGTCACGCACCCCGGCTGCGTGGTCATCCCGGTGGCGCTGGCCGTCGGCGAGGCGACCCGCGCCTCCGGCCACGACGTGCTCTCGGCGGTGGTCGCCGGCTACGAGGTGGCCGCGCGCCTGGCTGACCACGCCTTCCCGCATTCCAACCGCGCCGGCTTCCGCGCGACGGGCATCTACACCGCGCTGGGCGCCGCGGCCGCCGCCGGCCGGCTGCTCGGCCTAGACCGCGCACAGATGGCCCACGCCCTGGGCATCGCGGTGTCGGGCGCCGCCGGGCTTCTCCAAGGTTTAGGCGAGGGCCGGCTCGACTGGAAGTTCCAGGCCGGCCAGACGGGGCGCGCCGGGTATCTCGCCGCGACGCTCGGCGCCGCCGGGGCGACCGGCGCACACCTGGCCCTCGAGGGGCCGGCAGGGTTCTACCGCGCCTTCTGTCGACTCGACGCTCCTCCGGACCTGGTCGCCGACCTCGGCCGGCGCTGGGAGTTCACCCACGTGATCTCCAAGCCCTTCCCCGTGGCGACCATCAACCAGACTCCGGTGCGGGCGATCCTGCGGCTCCAGCGCGAGCACGCGCTGCGTCCGGACGACATCGAGCGCATCGTGGTCACCATGGCCGAGGTCGAGATTGGCTATCCCGGGACGCAGTGGCGCGGCCCGTTCGAGCCCGGCGTGCAGCCGCCGGCCAGCATCCCCTACGCCATCGCCACGGCGCTGGTCCACGGCCACGCGGGATGGAGCGCCCAGTGCGCCACCGACCATCCGCTCACCCTTGGCCTCCTCGAGCGCATCGAGGTGCGCGGCGCGGCGGACCGGCCGCTGATGACCTGCGCCCTGGCTGTGAGCACCAAGGACGGGCGCTCCCTCGCCGCCGAGGCCAACGAGGGCGAGGCCTACTACTTCTTCGACTGGGAGCGCGCCGCCGCAGCCGTCCGCGAGCTGCAGGTCGAGACTCCGCTGGACCTCGAGCGGCTCGTCGCCGCCGTGGGGCGGCTGGAGCAGGCGCCGACCGTGGACGACGTGGTGGAGGCGTGCCTCGCTCCCGTTGGGAGCGATCGGCCGCCCAGCCGCTAGCGCGCCGTCGCACGCCTTGACATGCCGCCGCGGGCGACCTATCGTAGGCCGGCCTGCACGACAGGTGATCCGCTGAGTAACAGTATTTCTGAGGCCACGCCACCACCTTCGGTATCACTTTTTTGAGGCAACATCGGAGCTATCGTCGTTGAGGAACGGCCGCCACGGTGAGCTGTGCGTGAAAGGTGACGGCCGGCTTCTCGTAGCGCGCTGTCGGGGTCCGACGCCGCTGGAGGCGGCTGGCGAGGCCATCGATGCGCTTGCGCTCACGGTAAGATGGGCCGAAATCCACAATAATCTCTGTGTAAAGGCAAAGCGCCTGCTAGGGATAGGTGCAGTGCAGCGGTCAAACGGCGGACCGGGGGTTTGTACCACTTCTGTACCACTCCGCCGGCCCACGCAAAAGCGCCCTGCGGCCCGAACCCTCGTCGGAATCGGTCATCCCGCAAGGCGCTGTGGGTCGGGCGGAGAGGATTTGAACCTCCGACCACCTGCACCCCATACAGGTGCGCTACCAGACTGCGCTACCGCCCGTCGCGACCGTATTCTACCACTTCGTGTCCGAGCGACGCTAGCGCGCGCCCGGCTGCGCCGATCCCGGGATTTCCCCGGCACCGGCCCGCGCTTCGCCCAGCCAGCCTGCTACCAGGCGCGCCACGGCATCGGCGGCGTGCGCATGGAGCACGGCCAGCGGCCGCGCCCAAGCGACTATCGCTGCGCGCTCCTCGGCGCTCGCGGCCAGGCGCGCGACCGCCCGCGCTGCCGGCTCGGCGCCGAGGGCCACCGCGGCGGCGTGGTGGCGCGCGAGGTGGCAGGCGTTGGCCTCCTCCTGGCCCGGCAGCGCGCTGCTGATGACCAGCGGCCGCCCCATCACCAGCGCCTCGGCGGTCGTCGAGGCCCCGGCCTTGGTGACGATCAGATCAGCGGCCGCCATGAGCCGTGCCACGTCGCTCACGTAGCCGAGCACCACCACCGACGGCAGGCGCAGCGCCGCCAGCGAGCGCCGCAAGCGGTCGTTGTGCCCACACACGACGACCTGCTGCACGTCGGGCGCCAGGTGCGCGAGCATCTGCACGAGGCGCAGTGTCGGCCCGGCGCCGGCCGCGCCGCCAAGCACCAGTGCCGTGACGCGCTCCGCCGGCCGGCCGAGCCGCGCGCGCGCCGACGCCGGATCGGGCCAGCGCGCCAGAAACGCCGGGCGCACGGGTAGACCCGTGTAGCACACGCGCTCGGCGGCCACACCGCGTGCACGACACTGCACATACGTCTCTCCACTGGGCGCCAGATACTGCGCCACTCTGGGCGCGAACCACGTTGCGTGGGCGTGGCCGAGGTCGGTGAGCATCGTGAGCCACGGCGCCCGATGCCCGTTATGGGCACGTGCGCTCGCGAGGGCCGGCCCGACCACGGGCACCGTCGTGAGGACTAGGTCGGGCAGCAGCGTCGCCAGGGAGCCGCGGAGCGACGGTGCCAGCAGGTATGTCAGCAGCGCGTCCCCCGCACGGGCGGCTGGGTTGTCGGTGGCCGCATACGCGAGACGCCAGAGGAGCGGCAGCCGCACGATGGCCAGCGCATAGAGCGCCTCGGCGTGGCGCGCCGGCCAGCGCCCGCTGGCGAACGCATCGGTACGATGCACGACGACGCGCTCTCCGAGCCGCGCACGGACAGCGTGGGCGATGGCCTCGGCCACGCTGCGGTGGCCACCACCTACCGCGGCGTCGACGATCAGCACGCTGCGCACAACCCATCTCCGCTACTAGACCACCACGACGCAGTCTAGGCGGCACGCGCGGCTGGGTCAACCGAGAGCGCAGCGCGGCTTGCACCGCCGGCCGCGCGCGCGTACGCTGGCGGCGTGCCGCATCGGGCCAGATTGGGTTGGAGGACAAGCGCCGTGACCTTTGAGACGCTGCTCGTCGATCAGCGCGACGGGATCGTGACCGTCACTCTCAACCGGCCTCATCGCCTCAACGCGGTCATCCCGCAGATGATGCACGAGCTCCTCACCGCGCTCGACCGCGTCGAGGCCGATCCCTCGGCACGCGTCGTCATCCTCACCGGGGCCGGCAGCGCGTTCTGCGCCGGCGCTGACCTCCAGGAGTCGCTGCGCTGGATCCAGCGCGGGCCTGAGGCGCTGAGCAATGAGTACAACCCCGGCTGGGTACGCCTGGTACACCTCGGCTTCGGCCGCCTGCGCGCGCTGCCGCGGCCAGTCATCGCCGCGGTCAACGGCGTGGCCACCGCTGGCGGCTGCGACATCGCGCTCTCGTGCGACATGCGCATCGCCTCGGAGCGCGCCTCGTTCGCCGAGGGCTACGTGAAGGTCGGCGTGATTCCGGCCGGCGGCGGGACGTTCTTCCTGCCGCGGCTCGTGGGCACGGGCTGGGCCTGCGAGATGATCATGACCGGCGATCCGGTCCCGGCCGAGCAGGCGCTGCGCATCGGGCTGGTGAACCACGTCGTGCCGCACGACGAGCTGCTGCCGGCGGCTGTGGCGCTGGCCCGCCGGCTCGTGGCCCGGCCGGCCCGCGCGCTGGCCGCGGCCAAGGCGGCGATCTACGAGGGCCAGACGCTGGACTACGGCGCGGCGATGGCGTCGGTCTACCGCGCCTATGCGTTCCTGATGGAGAGCGACGACTTCATCGAGGGGACGACGGCCTTCGTCCAGAAGCGCCCGCCGCGCTGGGCCGCGCCCGATCGATCAACCTCCTAACTCTCGCTGGCAACTCCGGGCGCATCACAATAGGGCCAGCTTTTGCAGCCGAGAGCGAACGGCAGTCGGCTGCCTCTGAAACGAAGCGGCCAGGTCATCGATGGTCTTTCCCTGCCGATACTCGGTGCGGAGACGAGCATCCTCTTCGTCGCTCCATTTCTCATACGCGTGCGCGTATTTACCACGCAAGCTCGCCACGTCATACTTCTTGCCCAGAAATGCAACGGCCTTTTCGAGGCCCGTTCTAAAGACCGGAACGTGTTCCTCGAACACCATCACCGTGTGACGGTGGGAGCCACGACCGCCGACCTCTCGCCACTCAGTGATCACGAGGTACTTCTTTCCTTCACGCGACTCTTTGACGTCGAAAGCGTAGCTTCGGCTTCCAGCGGGCACGCGCTCCGAAAACAGCTCCCTTCTGTCCGTAGCCACAGCGAGCGACCTCCTAATTCGGAAGCGATTTGCTCGCGCGTCGGCACGCTTCGCGTCCTCTTACGGCTTGATGAACCCGATAACTTGCTCGTCATGGATGCGGTGCTCGATGAGTGTTCGCCCGTTGTTCTCCGTGCGGGCCGGCATCATCCGGCGGTCACGGTCGAGCTTCCGGTCGGCGATCCCGACCAGATCCAGACCAATGCGCTCGCCGATCACCCCGAGGCACCGCGCCGCATCGATGCGCAGACCACGCATGGTCGATGGGCCGACGACCACGATAGCGGCACGCCCAGGCCGCAGCACGCGCGCCATCTCGCGCAGCGCGTCGCGCATATCCGCGAAATACTGGGCGAGCACGCCGGCTTTCCGCGGGTCACGCTCCCCGAGGGAGCGGACGGTGTCTGCGACGAACGGCAGTAGAGCGTCGCGGTCGTCGCGCCGAATCCTCTCCGCACCGACATACACGCTGCGGCGCTCCGTGAGGCTGTCGATCGGCTCCCCAAGCCACACCAGAGTGAATTTGTGGGCGCGCATGTAGTCGATCGCGTTCGCGTAGGGCGGCGAGGTGACGATCAGATCGACCGTCTCGCTCTCTATCGGCAACTGCCGGCAGTCGCCAGGCAGCGCTTCAACTGCCACGGTGCCGGGCATGGCCGACGACGCTTCTAGCGCACGTACGGTCTTTGCGGCGCGCAATCGAAACTGCTCCATGGCGCTCTTCGGAACCTTCGTCGCATCTTTGTGCGGCCGCGAGTGGGCCAGATCGCGCGCAAGCGACACGCCGCCGGACTTCGTGACGATGATGGACGAGAAGGCCAAGAGCAGAAAGCTCTTGAGTTGGCTATCCTCTTGCTGGTTGATGGCGAGCATCAGAGCGGCCAGCTCGCGCTGTGTCTCCTCGGCGATCCAGTAGTCGATGAATGCTCTTGTCTTGCTGTCAAAGCTGCCCAGGAAGCTGGCGATCGCTGATGCGTCGCGCAGGTACCCCGTTGCTTGGGCGACTGCGTCGTGCGCGGCCTGCGATGCATCCAGCGGGCTCAGGGGCGTCGTCTTCACGCGACAGATCAGCAGGGCGAGAGGATCGATATCCACCCCAACGGCGCGGCGGCCGAGCAGCGCAGCCTCCACCAGGGCGGTGCCCGACCCCATCATCGGGTCGAGCACCGTTTCGCCGGGCGTCGTCAGCTCACGGATGAACAGGCGCGGAAGCTGCGGAGGAAACTTCGCGGCGAACGCGTGGAGGGCGTGCGTGCTGTACGAGCTGCTTTCCTTGTGGAAGTCGAGCTCTCGTTCGGCCAGCAGGCGCCGAAGAGCTGCGCGCGCGTCGATCTCCACAATCGCCACCTGGCCCTCCCTTTCATCCGTTGCCCGGCGCCGACGTGGCAGCAGCCCGCTCAGACGCGAAGCATAGGCGACAACGGTTGCCTTGGACAATGCTCTGGCGATGGCGACACCGTGAGACCATCCAGGTTCTCGCGCGGTTAGACGAAGCGGTCCCATTGTAGCATCAGTACCATCGCGCTGCTGGCCGAATCGGGACCGTTGGAGTCTCGTTCATCTGCAGCGCCGCTGCAAGAGTCGGCCGGCGTGGCATACTGTACGAGAGCCAGCGCGCTAGGCACGGCCATAGACGCGTCGGCCCGCGCCCCAGGCAAACCGTACGAGGAGCGCCGCATGCCAACGCCCGCGACGGCCACCGAGCGCACGCGCATCCGCCGTCATCCCGAGCGCGCCGTGCCCGGCGATGCGCCGGACATCCTGGCGCAGGGCATGGTCGCCCACGTCGGCTTCTGCCACGACGGGCAGCCGATGGTGATGCCCCTCGCCTACCACTTCGACCCGGCCACGCCCGACCGCCTCTACCTCCACGGCGCTCACGCCAGCCGCGCGCTGCGCCATCTGGCCACCGGCGCGCCGGTGTGCGTCACGGTGACGCTCGTCGATGGGCTGGTCTACTCGCGCACGGCCCTCTACCACTCGATGAACTACCGCAGCGCCGTCTGCTTCGGCCGCGCGCGCCGCGTGGCAGGCGAGGCAGAGAAGCGGGCGATTCTCGAGCGCATGACGCAGCGTTACTTCGCCGGCCGCACCGCCGGGCGCGACTACGACGCGCCGCCCTCCGCACACCTGCGTGGCACGGCGCTCGTCAAGGTGCAGATCGAGGCCTGGAGCGCGAAGGCGCGGCGCGGCGGGCCGACCGGCCCGCGTGATGCCGACCCGGCCGCGCCCGGCAGCCGCGGCGTCGTCGCGCTGCGCGAGACGCACGGCGCCGTGCCCTAGCCTACACTGCCGGCTCGGGCCGCGGCAGGGGCTGCTCGCGCGCGTCCTCGATGAGCTCCGGGTAGCGCATCAGCCACCAGCTTGGCAGGAAAGGCCCCGGCCCCGGCGCGATGTCTGCCCACGGCGTCTCAAAGCGCTGCACGAGCTGCGCGATGTGCTCGCGACCGCGGCTCAGCGTGAAGATGTTGTGCCCGCAGAGCAGCGCGTCGGGGTCCAGATCGCGCATGCGGCGCAGCGAGTCGCGCCAGGCGATCAGGTTAGCGTCGAGGCGGATGATGCCGGGCGCGCCGGCGCCCAGCACCATGTCGCCGCAGAAGAGCACGCGCTTGCCGCGCAGCTCGAGCACGACGGCGATGTGGTCGTTGGTGTGCCCGGGTGTGTAGAGCACCTGCAGCTCGTGCCGGCCGACCTGCAGGACGTCGCCGTCGTTCAGCACGCGGTCGACCTGCACCGGGTACGACGGAATGCCCTTCTTGGTGAGCACGATCTCCGGCCAGAGCTTCTCCTGCACGACCGGCACTCCGATCTCGTGGATGCAGGTCTTGGCGTCGGTGAGCTGCTTCATGCGGTAGTTGCCACGCGCGTGGTCCCAGTCGCTGTGCGTGTTGATGAGCAGGGTGATGTCGCGGGGGCTGAAGCCCTCCTGCTCGACGGTCTGCATGATCAGCTCGGTCTTGACCCCGCTGCCGGTATCGATCAGGGCTAGCTCGCTCCCGCCGTCGATGAGGTAAACGTGGGGATCGGTGGGATGCGAGAGGCCAAAGCTGCCCGAGCCGACGAGGTAGACGTCCTCGAGAATCCGCACGCTGCAACCTCCCCGTGAGCTATAGATCGACGCGGCTGTGCGCCGCCCGGCCGTGACCGTGCGCCATACTACACCGTGGCGCCACGTCTCGCCAAGGGGGCCACGTGGTATCATGCGCCAAGCGAACAAAATGTCCGACTCCTCGACCAGGCGAGGGGGCCGGCGGCACCCACGGATTCGAGGAGGAGCAACCGTGGCCGTCTACAAGCCCAGTGCCAGCTACAGCGTCACGCTGCGCTTGCAGCTCGACAAGCGCGCGGCGGCGCTGAGCGACGTCACCTCGGCCATCGCCCGCGTCGGTGGAGAGATCGGAGCGATCGACATCGTGCGCGCCGGGCCGACGACCGTCGTGCGCGATCTCACCGTCGACGCCAGCGACGAGAAGCACGCCGCGGCCATCGTCGAGGCCGTGCGGGCCGTGCCCGGCGTCAGCGTCGTGAACGTGTCCGACCGCACCTTCCTCCTGCACCTGGGAGGGAAGATCGAGGTGCACCCGAAGGTCCCCCTGCGCAACCGCGACCAGCTCTCCATGGCCTACACGCCCGGCGTGGCCCGGGTCTGCCGCGCCATTCACGCCGAGCCGAGCAAGGTGTTCCAGCTCACGATCAAGAGCAACACGGTGGCCATCGTGACCGACGGGTCGGCGGTCCTGGGGCTGGGGAACATCGGGCCGGAGTCCGCTCTGCCGGTGATGGAGGGCAAGGCCATGCTCTTCAAGGAGTTTGCCGGCGTCGACAGCTTCCCGATTTGCCTGGCTACGCAGGACGCCGGCGAGATCGTGCGCACGGTGCGCGCCATCGCGCCCGTCTTCGGCGGCATCAATCTGGAGGACATCGCCGCGCCGCGCTGCTTCGAGGTCGAGGATCGGCTGAAGGACGAACTGGACATCCCGGTCTTCCACGACGACCAGCACGGCACGGCCATCGTCGTCACCGCGGCGCTGCTGAACGCCCTTCGGATCGTCGACAAAAGCCTGGCCGACCTGAAGATCGTCATCTCCGGCGTCGGCGCGGCCGGGATGGCCTGCACGAAGATGCTGCTGGCCGCCGGGGCGCGCAACGTCATCGGCTGCGATCGCCAGGGGGCCATCTACCGCGGCCGGCCGGGGGCCCTCAACGCCGCCAAGCGCTGGTACGCGGAGCACACGAACCCGGAGAACGAGCGCGGCGCGCTGGCCGAAGTGCTCCCTGGCGCCGACTTCTTCCTGGGCGTGTCCGGGCCGGGCCTCCTGACGCCGGATGACGTGCGCAAGATGGCCCGCGACCCCATCGTCTTCGCCCTGGCCAACCCGGTTCCGGAGATCCTGCCGGAGGACGTCGAGGGCGTCGTGGCCGTCATGGCGACCGGCCGCAGCGACTACCCGAACCAGATCAACAACGTGCTCGCCTTCCCCGGCGTGTTCCGCGGCGCGCTCGACTGCCGTGCCCGCGAGATCAACGAGGCCATGAAGCTGGCCGCCGCTGAGGCGCTGCGCGCGCTCATCGGCGAGGCCGAGCTGGCGCCGGACTACATCATCCCGAGCGTCTTTGACAAGCGCGTCGCGCCAGCTCTTGCCAGCGCCGTCGAGGAGGCCGCGCACCGCACGGGCGTCGCGCGCCGCCATCGCCGCTCCGAGCCGACCGACGAGCCAGTGCTCGACCTGGAGACGCTCGGCACGCGCTAGGGCCGGGGATGCGCGCTGCATCGGCGGGGGGCCTGAGCGAGCGGACGGCCGGATATGCCTGGCTGATCCTGGCGCTCATGGTCTCCGCGCACGTCAGCGAGTCGCTGGTGCGCCAGGGGCTGCCGACGCTGGCGCCCTTCTTCCAGCCCGAGCTGGGTCTGAGCCGGACGCAGGTCGGCCTGTTCATGAGCGCCATGTTCGGCGGCGCGGTGCTCACGGCCATTCCCGCCGGCTGGCTCGTCGACCGCTGGGGCATCCGCTACGGCCTGGCGTGCGGGCTGGGCCTGGTCGGCCTCTCGGTCATCCTCGCCGCGA
>JACQUS010000225.1 GCA_016210125.1 Chloroflexota bacterium
CACATACAGAACATGAAGTTGCTCGTCCGGGGCCTCGAAGAGTGGGATCGCTAGGCTGTAGGCGAGACCGAGGGCCAGGAAAACGCCGAGCACCGCCAGGAGCTCGCGCGAAGATCGGCTGGCCTGCATGATGACCTTGACGGCGTGCCGGAAGGCGGCGCCGGCAGCGCGCTAGCCGTCGAGGCCGAGGATGCGCGCCGCATTCTTGTACATCAGCTTCTCGCGTGCCGCGTCGGTGAAGGGCATCTGGGCGTAGGCGGCCAGCGTCTCGTGGAACGGCGCCGTCGGGTAGCCGCTGCCAAAGACGCAGCGGTCCTGGAGCACGGTGTTGACGGCCTCGACGACGACGCTCCAGCCGGGCACGTTCCAGTAGCAGCCGAGCTGCACATAGACGTTCTTGTGCCGCTGCGCGATGCCGATGGCCTCGTAGGCCCACGGGTTCACGATGCTCCACGGCAGCAATGTCAGCTCCGGGAAGTCGCGGGCGACGATGTCGATCTCGCGGGGCGAGCAGTGGTCGATGGCGACCTCGGGCATCTGCACGGCAAGGCCGCTGGTGATGGTCACCGGCACGCCCAGCTCGACGCACTTGGCGTAGACGGGGTAGCACATGCGGTCGCTGGCCGGCAGCTTGTGCATGTACGGATTGAGCGAGACGCCCCGGAAGCCTAGCTCGCGGACGGCGCGCTCGACCTCGCGCACGGCGCCCATGCCCTTGTTCGGATCGATCCCGGCGAAGGGAATGAGCCGGTCGGGATACTGGCGCGCGCACGCCGCCACGTGATCGTTCGAGGTCTTGAAGCCGAAGGTAGTCTCCAGGTCGCGGCCTTCCACGACGGCCACGGCCACGCCGGCGGCGTCCATCTCGCGGATCAGGTCGGCGACGCTCTGTGGCTGCGGATAGACGCCCAGGTCGACCAGATGGTCGGCGAAGAGGCGCGTCCTGGCGATGGCGATGAACTCCGGCGTCGACGGGCGGGCGCGAAAGTCGATAATCCTCACCGGCAGTGACCTCCCCCGCTGCGCTGCTGCCGCGCATGATCCCGCGCGCCGCGTGGCCTGTCAAATCGGTCGCCCATCAGCGCCCGACCAAGGGCAGGTGCAGGCGGTAGGGCGGGCCGAGGGCGAGGGCCTGGATGCGGTCGTTGCCCGTGTCGGCCACGTAGAGCAGGCCGTCAGCGGCGGCCGCCACGCCGTACGGGAAGCGCAGCTCGCCGGGCGCCCGGCCCTCGAGCCCGACGCTGGCCAGCGGCCGGCCGTCGGGGGCAAACACATGCACGCGGTGGTGGTTGCGGTCGGCGACCAGCACGTTGCCGGCTGGATCGACGGCCAGATGCCGCGGGCGGCAGAGCTGGCCCAGAGCCAGCGGCGGGCAGGCCGGCTCTGCGGCCAGCTCGCTGCTCCAAACAGCAAGCAGCGCACCGCCGCTAGTGAACGTCGCGATGCGGTGGTTGTTCGTGTCGGCGACGTAGACGACCCCCCGGCCGTCGACGGCTACGCCGTGCGGGCCACGGAGTCGCCCCGGCGCCACGCCCTCACCGCCCCAGGCGGCACGCGGTATACCGTCGGGGCCGAACACCTGCACGCGGTGATTGCCGAACTCGGCGACGTACACGTTGCCGCGCGCGTCCAGCGCCACATCGGTCGGCCGGTCGAGCTGGCCGAGCGCTGCTCCATAGCCGCCCCACGTCGCGCGGAGGGCACCGTCGGGCGCGTAGCGACGGATGGCATTGTTGAACGTGTCGGCCACCCAGACGTCGCCGTCCGGGCCGACGGCCAGGCCAATGGGCCGGTTGAGCCGCCCGGCGCCCCACGCGGCGACGAATCTCCCCTGCCGGTCGAAGCGCTGCACACGCGCCTCGCGGTAGCGCTCAGCTCCGTCGACCACGCCCAGGAAGCCGTAGTCGAGGACGTAGACGGCGTCGCCTGGGCCGAGGGCGACGTCGATCGGCAGATTGAACTCGCCTGGCCCCGCGCCGGTCGCGCCCCAGGCCAGCGCCGGCCGTGCGAGCTGGTAGGCCGCCGCCGTGAAGCGCGCCGACGGTACATCGCCCCCTTCCCGCGTCAGGAAGGGGGACGCGGGGTCGGGTCCCCGCGCAGACGCGCCAGGAGCGGGCGCGAGGGCCGCGATAGCGAGCAGCGCCGCGAAGAGGGTGGCGAGCCACGGCCAGGCGCTCACGCGAGCTGGAAGTCCCGGAAGTGCGCGCGCAGCGCCTTCTTGTCGAACTTGCCGACGCCCGTCTTGGGCATTGCATCGAGGAACACCACGGCGTCGGGCAGCCACCAGCGCGGGAAGCGCGGCCGCAGGTAGTCCACGATCTCCTCGGCCGTCAGACTGCCCTTGGCCTCCGGCCGCGGCACGACGCAGGCCAGCGGCCGCTCCTGCCAGCGCTCGTGCGGCACGGCGATGACCGCCGCTTCGAGCACTTTCGGGTGCCCCATGATCGCGCTCTCCAGGTCGACGCTTGAGATCCACTCGCCCCCGCTCTTGACCAGGTCCTTCACTCGATCGGCGATCTGAATGTAGCCATGCGCGTCAATGCTGGCCACGTCGCCGGTCCGGAACCAGCCGTCGTCGAACGCTGCGGCGCTGCGCTCGTCCTCGTAGTAGCCGCTCGTGACGCACGGGCCGCGCACCTGAAGCTCGCCGAGCGACCGGCCGTCCCACGGCACCTCGCGGCCTTGGTCGTCGACGGCGCGGACCTCGACGACGGGCACCGGGTAGCCCTGCTTGGCGCGCGTGCCGAGCTGCTCATCCGGCCGCCAGCCAAGCATATCGCTGCGAAGATGGCCGAGCACGCCCACCGGGCTCATCTCGGTCATGCCCCAGGCGTGGACGATGCGCAGCCCGAGCGCGTCGTAGGCCGTGAAAAGGCTCGGCGGGACCGCCGACCCGCCGGAGACGATCATGCGGATGCGCGAGAGGTCGTGCGGGTGCTCTTGAAGGTAGGGTAGGAGACTGATCCAGATGGTGGGCACGCCGGAGGTGAGCGTGACCTGCTCGTCCTGCAAAAGCCGCGCCAGGTCGGGCGGCTGGGTGAAGCGGCCGGCGAAGACCTGCTTAGCCCCGACCATAGCCGCCGCGTAGGGCAGTCCCCAGCAGTTAGCGTGGAACATCGGCACGACTGGCAGCACGACATCGCGCTCGCAGATAGCCATTACGTCGGCCGAGGTGAGCATGAGCGAGTGCAGGTACATGCCGCGATGGCTGTAGACGACACCTTTCGGATGGCCGGTCGTGCCCGACGTGTAGCACATGCCACAGGCCGACCGCTCGTCGAGCGTGGGCCAGGCGTACGCGGGCGATGCCGCGGCGAGCAGGTCCTCGTAGCGGAGGACCGGCCGGAGCGGCGTGTCGGGCAGTGGCCCGTCACCCATCACCACGTAGGCCCGCACCGTCGGGAGCTGCTCGCGCAGCGGCTCTAAGAGCGGCAGCAGGCTCTCGTCGACGAAGAGCACGCGGTTGGCGGCGTGGCCGATGACGTAGGCGAGCTGGTCGCCCCCAAGGCGCACGTTCAGCGTATGCACCACCGCGCCGCTGCACGGTACGGCAAAGTAAACCTCCAGGTGGCGATACGTGTTCCAGGCGAAAGTGCCGACGCGGTCGCCCGGCCGCACGCCGAGCTCGCGCAGCGCGTTGGCCAGCCGGCAGACGCGCTCGTAGAGGTCGGCGTAGCGATAGCAGTGCCGGCCGCCTTCGGTCTTGGTGGCGATCTCTTTGCCGGCGTACAGGCGTCGAGCGCGCTCGAGCAGGCAGGTGATCGTGAGCGGGTAGTCCATGATCATGCCGAGCATTGCTTCCCTCGCTGCGGCCCAGCGCAAGCGCTTCCTTTGCGCGGTAGCATATGGCAACGGCGCACGACGATCAATCGCCGCCTCCGGGCCGGCGGGCGAACGGCGCGGCCGGCTGGCGGCCCAGCGCCGCGCAGAGTCCGAGGAGCGCCAGCAGCGCCAGCGTCGGCAGGGCCGGCAGCAGGAGCGCCGGCCCGCGCAGCCAGCGGTCTGGCGGCGCGAGCTGCGCCAGGAGCAGCGGACCGCCGACGAGCAGCGCCAGCGCGGCCAGCAGCACGTCCCACGTGCCCCCGAGGCGCAGCGGCAGCGCCCGCAGCAGCAGCACGACCGGAAAGAGCAGCAGGACGAGCAGCGGCGACGCGCTGAGCGGCCCGACGAGCAGCGCCGCGACCACCGCCGCCGCCCAGGCCAGGTCGCGGCGGGCGCGGGCGGCGTGGCAGGCCCAGGCCAGCGCGGCGATGACCCCTCCTGCGGCTGCCAGGCTCAGCGCCGCGCCAAGCGGCGGCGCATCGAGCCAGGGGACGCGGCCTGGCCCGCTCGTCGTCAGCCGCAGCCAGAAGCCGGGCAGCGCCGCGTTGTCGGCGCGGGCCAGCCAGTGCGGCGCGAGTCCGCCGACGATGGCTACGTAGCCGGCCAGCACCTCGGGCCCGGCAGCCAGCGCCGCCACTGCGTTCAGGACGAGCGCCACGCCGAGCGCCGTCGCCGGGCCGCGCCACTCGCGCCAGACCAGCCACGGGACGGCGAGAATGAGCAGCGCCGGCAGCAGCGCCGCGGCCAGGCCGAGGAAGACGCTGGCCCGCCACGTGCGCCCGCGCCGGGCCAGCGCCCAGGCCACGGCGACTATCGCCAGCAGCAGCGGCTCGACGTCGCCGACGCGCAGCGTCTCGCGCACCGGCGGAAAGAGAATGACGAGCAGCGCGAAGACGGCTGGGAAGCGCCGCGGCCAGCGCAGGTCGCTCTGATGGACGAGCAGGCCCAGCGCCAGCACCAAGGCAACGACCTGGAGCACCGTCCAGGCGCTCCGCGCGGTCGCGGGGTCGAGCAGCAGGAGCGGGCGGAAGAACAGCAGGGCGGCCGGCGGCAGCGCGAAGGGCGGCAGCGCGGGATCGAGCGTCGGCGGCAGCGCGGCCGGCGCAACGTACGGCGCGTCGCCGGCCGCCGCGTCGCCAAGCGCGGCGTAGAGCTCGGTGAAGCCCGTGGCGCGCCGGCCCGCGGCGGAGAGCGCCTGGCCAAGGGCCATTGCCTGGCCGGCCGCGAGCGCCAACGCGGCACCGTTGACCAGCGCCACGACGAAGCGCAGCGGCGCGTCCGCCGAGGCGGACGGCGGCAGTCGCGGCACGAGCGCCATCCCACACCCCCGTGCATGGTACGCTAGCAGCGCGGGCGAAGGAACATCGCATCATGGCTGGCAAAGTCACCGGGCATGGAAACCACTGGCGGACGCTTTGGGGCGAGGACTACGACCCCGAGCGCGACGTCCTGCGCGCGGTGCGCCGCACACTGGCGCGTCCCGCGCGGCGCGACGTGCGCGAGCTGCCGGACCGCCGCCGGCTCGACGTCTTCTTCAGCGCCGAGGCCGGGCTCGGTCTCTGCGCCTTCCTCATCGGCGACACCGTGATCTCAGCGTATCCCTACGTGCGCGGCGGCACGGCAGTGACGCTGAGGACGCGCGAGGTCGTACCGTGGCAGAGCGGTTTCGAGGCCCAGGTGGTCGCCGAGGCAAACGGCGGCGAGCTTGCCTTTTTCGCCCTCGACGCCTATCGCAACATCGGCCGCTACAAGCGCGGCCGCGAGCAGCGCGTGCTGCTCAACGGCCTGCTCTACCGTGGCTCCGTGGCGGCCG
>JACQUS010000210.1 GCA_016210125.1 Chloroflexota bacterium
AGCCCGCCCGGCTCGGGCGTGCCGACGGCCGGCATGAGCGCCGTGTCGAAGACGTCGAGGTCGACCGACACGTAGACCTCCTCCGGCAAGGCGTCGACGACCCGCGGGACCCAGTCGGTCCGGGCGACCAGGTCGCGCGCCCAGAACGGCTGCCGCCCGGTGTCCCGCAGGTAGGTGGCCTCCTCGGCGCTGAGGCTGCGCATGCCGACCTGCACCAGCGGCCCGCGCTCGGCCAGGCGTCGGCCGACGCAGGCGTGGCTGTCGGGCGAGCCCATGTAGCGGTCGCGCAGGTCGGCGTGGGCGTCGAGCTGGAGGACGCCCACGCCCGGCCAGCGCTGGCGTACGGCGCGCACGATGCCGATGGTGATCGAGTGCTCGCCGCCCAGCGTGATGAGGAGCTTGCCGCTGGACAGCAGCCGACGCGCGACGCGCTCGACGCGGCGCAGCGTGGCCTCCGGCCCGCGGGCGTCCGGTGCGACCTCCGGCAGCGTGTGGATGCCGACCGCGGCGATCTCGCGCCCCAGCTCGGCGTCGTACAGCTCTATCTCCTGCGAGGCATCGATGATGGCCAGCGGCCCCTCGCGCGCGCCAGCACGAGACGAGGTTGTCGCGTCATAGGGTACGGGAAGGATGAGCGCCGCGGCGCGCGAGCGCGCGGAGCGTCCCGGCGGTAGGGCGCCGAAGTTACGTGGGGGCCAGAGGTCGTCGGCGGGTGCCACCAGACTCCGCTACTCTCACCCGGTCGAGACGCTCATTGCCGGTACCCGATAAACCGCGGTACCTGGCAATACACGCAGGTAGGGGCGAGGTTACCTCGCCCCTACCTGCGGCCGGTAGCACAGACACGATCCAGCAGTAACGTGGCGTGCCGGCGCGGCGTGCGCAGACGCGCGTCCACCGCCCGCAACACGCGGAGCGCCGTCGGACGGCCGCGGGCGCGGAACGCACCCGGCCGTGCTCGCCGCCCTGGCGGCCTAGCTCGTCCCCGCCTGGGCACCGGCGAGGACGCCGAAGCGCGACCAGCGGTCGGTCGCCACCAGCGCCGACGCATCGGTCGGATACTCGAGCCCGCGCTCGATGATATGGACCTTCACGCCGGCGAGGTCGAACGTCTCGCGCATAGCCCGCACGGCCGGCTCGGCATCGAAGGCCTTGCACGAGAAAATGTCGATATTGACGTAGCCCCGCTCAGGAAAGGTATGCACGCTGATGTGGCTCTCGGCGATAAGCACAAACCCCGAGATGCCCCAGTCCTGCTCCTTGAGCCCGTGATAGCGAAAGACGTACGGGGGCATGATTTTGGTCATGCCGATCTTCGCCGGGAGCTCATCGAGGGTCTGGTAGATCAGCGCCAGGTCTTGAAGCTTGGCCGCGCTGCCCCCAAAGCCATCGATGACCAGGTGCATCGGCTACTCCTCCGTGTGCATCTCTGCGCGCTCGGTGGCCCCATCGCCCGCATCGGGGTGGCCGACGCACGGGCGACGTTCGCTCGCCTCCGCATTCTCGTCGGAGACTAGGCCACCTTTTGGACCATCAAAGAACCCCCCTTTGACGGCACGTTGGCCGCTGATGAGTCCGCGATGGAGCTTACCACAACCCTCACGGGTTGACAAGTTTCCCTGCTAGCGCTTCGCCTCCGGCGGCACCAAGGCGTCCGGAACCTTCTTACCGATCTCCTTGTAGTACTTGTACGCCCCAGCGTGCAGCGGCGGCGACTTGAGCAGGCCATCCTCGGTGGTCAGCTTGGCGAAGTCCCAGCCCTTCACGCCCGGGAATGCCGCGGCCTGCACGCCGCCCCCGCCCGGTGCGTTGTCCTCGACGATGGCCTTGACGATGGCGTAGGCGACGTCGTCCGGCAAGCGCGTCGTGGTCCCGGTGCCGACCGAGATGGCCATCGTGCGGATCGGCTCCTTGTTCCACTCCTGGTCCTTGAACACGTTCGGGGCGATCATCGTGAACGCGTGGTACGGGTGCGCCTCGACCACCTTCTTCGCCTGCTCCTCCGTGAACCCGAGCACGCGAACCTTGGTCGCCGTCATGAGGTCGAGGTGCGACGCGTCGGGCACGTCCTTGCCGGCCATAGGCTTGCCGTAGCCGACGATGCGCCGGTCCTTGATCGCCTGGACGGCATCGTCCGTGCTGCCGACGTACCACTTCGGCTTGATCCCCAGCGCGTCGAACGCGTCCTTGGTCATCTGCTCGCACGCGCCGCCGCGCATGCAGGGGTTGAAGTCCTTCCCCGTCAGGTCTTCGAGCTTCTTGACGCCGCTGTCCTCGCGGACGATGAACGCATGCTGGTTCAGGTTGTAGAGCCAGAGCCAGCGCAGGCCCTGGATGGGCTTGTCCTTCCACGGCCCAACGCCCTGGGTGGCGCGGACGAGCACGTCCCCGGTCACCAGCCCCACGTCCAACTCGCCCTTGCCCATGCGGTTCGTGTTCTCGACCGCAGCGCCCGTCTCGACGACGGTGGCGTTGACGGTGGGCACCTTGGCGTTGACGACCTTGCCGATGGAGACGAAGTAGGCGTAGTGGCTCGACGCGGTGTTCGTCGAGCCGATGAGAATCTTGCGCGGCTGCGCGGCGGGCTTGGCCGGCTGC
>JACQUS010000191.1 GCA_016210125.1 Chloroflexota bacterium
GTCGGTCTCGGCCGCGACCCACTGGCCGCCGACGTAGTTGCGCAGACGCCCATAGTCGCCTCTGATGCGCGGCAGCAGTGTCTGTGCCATGACGCCCACCCCGTCGGCCCCGCGGGCCGCAGCGCGCGCTACCGGCCTAGTTCGACAACCTCACCTGTCATTCTGAGGAGCGCAGCGACGAAGAATCCGTACTTGTCCCTCTCGGCATAGATCGCTTGTCACGGGTACGGATTCTTCGCTCCCGCCGGTCGCCCAGAATGACACGGACACCGAAGTGCGGCTGTACTACTAAAACAGTTCCTGCTCGGGACGCTGCTCTTCGCCGAGACGGCGGAACACCGGCGGCCGGAGCCCGGCATAGGCCAGGCTGAGCTGCACGTTGATCTCCTCGTTCACCTGCGTGAAGAAGCCGTGGCCCTGCACGTCGCCCTCGGCGAGGAGCGGCCCGAACTCCTTCATCTGCATGACCCACAGCGCCTCGGAGATGCCTAGCTCCTTGAGCCAGTACACGCCCAAGACGCGCTCGACGGCTTTGCCGTAGATCGCTCCGAGGCCGTAGCCCATGGTCGAGAGACAAATGGCCCCGTGCGGCTTGAAAATGTCGCGGTAGACATCCTCCGACATGCCACCCTTGCCAACGACCGCCTTGACGCCGTAGCGCTCCAGCAGGGGCGGCATGTAGCGCGCGTAGCGGAAGCCGGCCGTCGCCTGCAAAGACGAGACCTTGTAGACGCCCGGCGACACCTCGACGCCTGCTGGGGAGGACTGCAGGCTCACGTTGGTGAGGCTACGCAGGTCGATGGGCGGCTCATTGCCGCGCACCAGCATGTGCTCGTAGACGCCGTCTCGAGCCGTGAAGACCGGCCCGCTCAAATAGACGATATCCCCGGCTCGGACCTGCGCGATGTCTTCGTCGCTGAGTGGCGTGCCGAGATGCCACTCCCGAAACTGCGTCTCAGGTTGCTCCACGGGTACCTCCTCGTGCCGATCCCGTTGTGCCGATGCCGGTCCGGAGCGCACTGCTACTCTATGCCCACACGCCGATAGTAGGGCGTGAACCACTGCGGGTCGTCGCGGTACTCCACCCGGCCGTCGGGGTGCACGCGGCCGACGGCCCGGCGGTAGGCGTGGCAGAGCTGCGACACGGCCGTCGGTAGGCCGCCCGTGTGCGCGTATGCGATCTCGATGTGCACGTCGTACGACGTCGTGTCGCCGCCGACGCCCATCACGCCGAAGCCGGTGCGGTTGGCGAGGTCGTTCAGCTCCACCTCCAGGTCGGCTACCAGCGGATCGGGATGGCGGTCGCCGATGGAGCGCAGGCACGCCGCCTCCTTGGAGAGGCGCACGCATTGGTCCTTCGTGCCGCCCAGGCCAACGCCGATGATGACCGGCGGGCAGGACAGCCCGCGGCGGGCGAACTCGGCGAGGTTGTCCAGCAGGAAGCGCTTGATGCCCGTCACCCCGTCGGCGGGGAAGAGCATGCGGTAGTCGGTGCCGAAGAGCCCACCCTTGTGCACGACGATGATGTCGATCCAGTCGCCGTCGGGCTCGAACGAGTAGTCGACGTTGGGCGCGAATATGCCCACGTTGTTGCCGGGGTTGTGCCGCGTGAGCGGGTGCACGCGGTTCGCGCGGAGCTGGATGTCGTGGGTGAGGTCGGCGACGGCTTGCCGCAGGGTGCGCTCCAGGGCCACGAAGCCGCCCTCGATGGCCGCCTCGTTGCCGACCTTCACGTAGTAGCGCGGCAGCCCCGTGTCGGCGCACATGGGACGGTTCTCCGCCACAGCCAGATTAGCGTTGTCCACGATCTTCCTGAGGACGAAGCGCGCCAGCGGCTTCGACTCGCGCTGCGCGGCGCGCTGGAAGGCCACCAGGCCATCTCGCGGCACGGTCGTCGCCGCCAGGCGGTTCGCCTCGTAGGCCGCGCGGTAGATAAGCTCCTGGGGGATCGCCGCAGTACGAACAGCCATGAGGGCAGCTCCTTGCTCTTGGCACGTGCGCCGCCGACTCGCCACGCGGACACGGGCGCGCGCCACCTGGGCCGGCGCGCCGCCCCTTGACCATAGTCTACGGCGCAGGCAAACACGCTGTGATGATATTGACTATATTCCTGCCCTGGGCGAGCCGTCAACCGTGTACCGGCTCAGCCCATCTCGGTCGGTCTGCACGGCCCGCTCGTAGCTGCCCGCGACCGCCACCTCTGCGCTGCTCAGCCTCCCCTCGCCGGTGGCCGCCCAGGCGATCTGCCCATCGCCACGCGGAATGCGTGCCACCTTTCTCTGCTCTAGCAGCCGACGCACGTGCGCGTGCACGCAGTTGAGACTGTTCGTGTACCAACCCTCGCGCATCTGGCCCTGGCCATCGGTGATCGTGAACGGGTAGTCGTACCGACCTTTGAGCACGAAGCTCTCGGCGTGCAGCTCGGTGATCGTCAGCGGCCCGAAGCGGTTGAGCAGGACGAGGATGCGACGCTCGAGCTGCGCGTGCTTGAGCAGCAGGTCTTTCAGATAGTCCTCGACGTCGTACGTGCCGCAGCGCGGAAGATCGTGGCCGGGGAAGAGATAGTCGGCTCGCAGGGCGAGGCACTTCCGGATGCTAGCCATCTGCTGATCGACGGAGCCGGCGGGGTGCGGGAGCAGCGGCGAGGGCCAGTGCATCACGTCGGCCAGGTACAGGCTGCCCGACCGCGGGTTGTAGAGGCTCAGGTGGCCTGGCGTGTGCCCGGGCGTATGCACGACCTGTATGGGCAGCTCACCCACCCAGAGCACCTCGCCGTCCTCGACGGTGCGCTCTACCAGGATCGGGTAGCTGAAGTAGCGGCGCATTGCCTCCTCGGGCGCCAGCACCCACGCCGGGCCGGGCAGGTTGAGGTCCGCGGCGATCTCCGCCGCGTCGCCGCCGCACGACCGGATGTACTCCGGCCGGCAGAGCAGTAGCGGGTCCTCTATCACCGCCCGATCCTTCGGATGGCAAACGACCTCCCCGCCGTAGTGCTCCTTGAGATACCGCGTGTTGCCGGTGTGGTCGAAGTGCCAGTGCGTCTGCACCAGGTACTTCAGACGCAGGCGGCGCTGGTCGAGGATGGTGCAGATGGTGTCGAGCACGCCCGGCGGGTACTCGGGGATCGTGCGGCAGCCCGGGTCCACGATGAGCGCCTCGCCGCCGTTGGCGATCAGCGCCACGCCGGATGAGATGCCCGGGTAGATGCGCGAGGCAGCCGACGTGCCGTGCGGCCCGGGGACGAAGACGCCGTCCGGCGTCTCCATCACGGCCCAAAGCGGCTTCGCGTGCATCGCCAGCCTCCTCTCCATCAGCCTTCGCGCACCGTCGAAACGCCATCTACTGCGCGCCTCGCCTGACTCCTTCACCTCCGCCGAGGAAGTTCCCGCCGACCAAGCGGTAGCCGATGGCCACCACGACTAAATTGATTGCCAAGAGCATGCAACCCAAAGCGCTCAACGCGGCCCAGGCGCCTGATTCATAGAGGTCGAAGATCGTCACCGCTATCACCGTTGTCTGGTTGGTAAACAACAAGATGGAAGCGCTCAGCTCGCGCAATGAATAGATAAAGACGATGAGCCACCCGCCTATAATGCCGTA
>JACQUS010000192.1 GCA_016210125.1 Chloroflexota bacterium
GACGCCGCGAGCGCCCGCCGCCACCGGCAAGCGCCACGACCACGTGGAGAAGTATAGGCATGGCGATGACTGGCCCCGAGCTTCGGCGTCTCTTTCTTGACTATTTCCGGCAGAAGGGGCACGTGGTGGTGCCCAGCGCGCTGCTGATCCCGCACGGCGACCCGACGCTGCTGCTGACCAGCGCCGGCATGGTCCAGTTCAAGCCGTACTTCATGGGCGAGGCCACTCCGCCGGCCCCGCGGCTCACCTCGTGCCAAAAGTGCTTCCGCACCACCGACATCGAGTCGGTCGGCAATGAGCGCAACCTGACCTTCTTCGAGATGCTCGGCAACTTCTCCATCGGCGACTACGTCAAGGAAGGGGCCGTCGAGTACGCCTGGGAGCTGTCGACCGAGCGGCTCAAGCTGCCGGCCGAGCGCATCTGGATCACCATCTACCCGACCGACGACGAGGCTGAGGCCATCTGGCGCGACCGCATCGGCATCCCAGTCGAGCGCATCGTGCGCCACGAGGAGAACTGGTGGGGCCCGGCCGGCAACACCGGCCCCTGCGGCCCCGACTCCGAGCTGTACCTCGACCGCGGCGCGGAGCTAGGCTGCGGCAAGCCTGAGTGCGCGCCGGGCTGTAGCTGTCCGCGCTTTCTGGAGTTCTGGAACCTGGTGTTCATGCAGTACTTCCAGGACGAGGCCGGCCAGCGGACGCCGCTGCCACGGAAGAACATCGACACGGGCATGGGCCTGGAGCGCCTCACGATGATGCTCCAGGGCGCGCCGACGGTCTACGACACCGACCTGTTCCGGCCGATCATCGACCAGGCCTGCGCGCTGACCGGCCGGCGCTTTGGCGAGTCGGCGGAGAGCGACTTCTCGCTGCGCGTCATCGCCGACCACAGCCGCGCGGTGACCTTCCTCATCGCCGACGGCGTGCTGCCGGGCAACGAGGGCCGCGGCTACATCCTGCGCCGCATCCTGCGGCGGGCGGTGCGCCACGGCCGGCGGCTCGGCCTGGACCAGCCGTTCCTGGTGGACACGAGCCGCACGGTGGTCGACCTGTTCGGCGCGGCCTACCCCGAGCTGGTCGAGCGCCGCGCCTTCGTTGAGCGCGTCATCGGCAACGAGGAGACCAAGTTTGGCCAGACGCTCCAGTTTGGCCTCGCTGTGCTGGACGAGGCGGTCGAGGACCTCAAGGCCAGGGGCCAGCGGGTGATCCCTGGCGAGCTGGCCTTCCGCCTGCACGACACCTACGGCTTCCCGCGCGAACTGACGGCCGAGGTCGCCGCCGAGCAGGGCCTGGCGCTGGACGAGGCCGGCTTCGAGGCGGCCATGGAGCGCCAGCGCGAGCAAGCGCGCCAGGCGGCGCGCTTCGGCGGCGTACAGCGCGGCGACGTGCAGGTCTACCAGCAGGTCGTCGCCCCGCCGTCCGTCTTCGTCGGCTACGGGCGCCTGGCGGCCGAGAGCGAGGTCACCGCCGTGCTGGACGGCGGTCGCGCGACGAGGCAGGCCGAGGCCGGCCGCATTGTCGAGATCGTCCTGCGCGAGACGCCGTTCTACGCCGAGGCCGGTGGCCAGGTCGGAGACACAGGCTGGATCGTCGGGCCGCACGGGCGGGCCGAGGTGCTCGACACGCAGCGGCCGCTGGAGGCGCTGGTCGTCCACCGCGCCCGCGTGGCCGAGGGCTGGCTGGAGGTGGGCGAGCGCGTCCGCGCCGAGGTGGACGGCGCGCGCCGCGCGGACATCGTGCGCAACCACACGGCGACGCACCTGCTGCACCGCGCGCTGCGCGACGTGCTGGGCACGCACGTGCAGCAGGCCGGCTCGCTGGTGGCGCCGGACCGGCTGCGCTTCGACTTCACGCACCTGGCGCCGCTCACCGAAGAGGAGCGGCTGGCCGTCGAGCGCGCGGTCGGCGAGCGCATCCGCGAGGACCTGCCGGTCAGCGCGACGCAGACGACGTACCAGGCGGCCATCGGCGCCGGCGCGCTGGCCTTCTTCGGGGAGAAGTACGGCGCGACAGTGCGCATGGTCAGCACCGGAGAGTACAGCCGCGAGCTCTGCGGTGGCACGCACGTGGCAGCGACCGGGCAGATCGGCGCTCTCCTAGTCGTGAGCGAGACCGGGGTCGGCGCGGGCCTGCGCCGCATCGAGGCCCTGACCGGTCGCGGCGCCGAGGAGCACGTGCGCGAGCACTTGCGGCGGCTGGAGCACATCGCCCACCGGCTCGGCGGCGACCCGGAGGTGCGGGTCGAGGCCCTGCTGGCCGAGCTGCAGCAGGCGCGCCGCCAGGTGCACGAGCTCCAGCGACAGATCGCTCAGCAGGAGGTCGAGCGGCTGCTCGGCCAGGCGCAGGACGTCGACGGGCTGCGCGTCGTCAGCGGCGACGTTCGCGTACCGGACCGCGCGGCGCTGCTGGAGCTGGGCGACGCACTGCGGGCGCGCATCGGCCGCGGCGTCGTGGTGCTGGGATCTGTCATGGACGACAAGCCGGCCTTCATCGCCATGGTCACGCCGGACGTCCACGTCCACGCTGGCCAGCTCATTCGCCAGATCGCCGCGCTCACGGGTGGCAGCGGCGGCGGCAAGCCCGAGGTTGCGCAGGCTGGCGGGAAGGATGCGCGGCGCATGCCCGAAGCGTTGCGCGCCGTGCCGGGGCTGGTCGCCAGCATGCTGAAGCGCTAGGAGGCGCGGTGGCGCCGATCCGCGACGTCGTCATCGAGCTCGACGCCAACGACGACTACGCCTCGGTGCGCTCGCGCTTGGAGGCCGCCGGCGCGCGCCACGTGGCGGTGGTCATCGGTTCACGCTGCCGGCGGCTGCGCTCCGTCGTGGCTATGCGCATCCTGCGTGCGTACGCCGACGACTTTGGCCTCGACCTGACGGTCATCTCCGGGGACGGCTCGGTGCGCCAGCTTGCAGGCGAGCTAGGGCTGCGCACGCTGCACACCTCCGGCGCGCTCAAGCGCCACCGCAGCGTCGAGTCCGCGCTGGGGCGTGTCCCCGGTCCGGTCGGCTGGCTGGTGCGCGGCGTTGGCGGGCTGGTCACGACGCTGCTGGTCGTCGCGCTGGTCGCGGCGGCCTTCGCCCTGCCGTTCTACTTCCTCGTGCCGCAGATGACGGTGCGCATCGTGCCGGCCAGCCGCGAGCTGAGCGAGCGCGTCGAGCTGCGCGCCGATCCGTTCGTGCGCACGCCCAGCTCGGCCGCGCGGCAGATTCCCGCGCGCATGGTCGAAGCCGAGGTCGAGGGCACCGAGCGCTTCGAGACCACCGGCCGGCGCGACGTGGCAGGAGCCGCGGCGCAGGGCGCGGTGACC
>JACQUS010000193.1 GCA_016210125.1 Chloroflexota bacterium
AGGGAGGGCCGTATGACCGTCGAAGCGCCGCAGCGCACGCATATGATCGAGGTCCTTCATCCCATCGCCCGCAACAAGCCGGTCGAGCTGCCACTGGCTGAGCGCGCCGGGACGCTCGACGGGCGCGTGATCGGCTTCCTCGACAACAGCAAGTCGAACGTCGACCTCTTCTTGCGTCGTGTCGAGGAGCTGCTGCGCCAGCGCTTCCCGTTCGAAACGCTTCACGTGCGCAAGGGTAACGCGGCGACGCCGGCGAGCGAGGACCAGATCAAGGACCTCGCCGAGCGCTGCGACGCGGTGATCAACGCCTACGGCGATTGAGGGGCCTGCACGTCGTGGAGTATCCACGACAGCTTCGAGCTGGAGAAGCGCGGCGTCCCGACGGCGACGGTGTGCACGGACGAGTTCTACGGTCTCGGCCGCGCGGAGGCCGAGGCGCTGGGCCTCATCACTCTGCCCATCGTCGTCGTGGAGCACCCGATGGGTGGATTGCGGCCCGACGAGGTGCACGAGCGCGCCACGCAGGCGGTCGAGGAGATCGTGCGCGCGCTGACCGTCGCGCGCGAGGTGCTGGCCGAGGAGAACCGCAACCGCGTCGTGGAGACGCGCCGCCGCGTGCGCGACAAGCCGCTCTTCGCCTAAACCGCTTCGGGGTGGAGTCGGGCGACGGCGCGTGGGCGAGGCGATCCGCGCGCTCCTCTGCCCGACCCGCGGCGTCCGACCTTCCCGTGACCTGCTCGAAGTCCTGGCCCGAGGAGATGAACGATGGCGAAGACGCTGCACGCCGAGCGCAGCCGCGTGGCCGACACTTTGGAGGCCGTGAATCGCCTCTACTACGCCCGTGGTTGGACCGACGGCCTACCCATCGTCCCACCGACCGAGGAGCGCGTGCAGGAGGCGCTCGACGCCGCCGGAGCCGATCCCGAGGAGGTCGTCGGCATCGTGCCGCCGAAGCGCGGCGAGGCGACCATGGAGAATGTAGCTATCAACTGCGTGATGGCCGGGTGCCTACCGCAGTACTTCCCGGTCGTCGTCAGCGCGCTGCGGGCGATGCTGGAGCCGCAGTTCAATCTTTTCGGCATCCAGGCGACGACGCACCCGGTCGCCCCGCTGGTCATCGTCAACGGGCCGCTCGCCCGCGACCTGGATGTCAACGCCAGCTACGGCTGCTTCGGCCCCGGCGCGCGGGCCAACGCGACCATCGGCCGCGCCCTGCGGCTGATCATGACGAACGTCGGCGGCGCGCTGCCCGGCAAGCTCGACCGCGCGACGCAGGGCCAGCCGTCGAAATACGCCTTTTGCATCGCCGAGAACGAGGACGAGTCGCCCTGGGAGCCGCTGCACGTCGAACGCGGCTACACGGCCGAGGATAGCACGGTGACCGTCATCGGCGTCGAGAGCCCGCACAACATTAACGACCACGTCAGCCAGTCGGCGGTCGGTGTCCTGGCCACCTGTGCCGACACGATGGCCGTGATGGGCTCGAACCCGACCTACCTCGGGCCGTCCAACTGCGTGCTCGTCCTCGGGCCGGAGCACGCGGCGACCGTAGCGCGCGACCGCTTCCGCAAGGCCGACGTGAAGCGCTTCCTCTACGAGCACGCGCGCAAGCCGCTGCGCCAGCTCCGCCGCGGTGGCATGTACGGCATGCAGGACTGGCCGTCGTGGTGGGAGACCGCCAGCGATGACGCGCTGCTGCCGCTCCTGCGCGATCCGGACGACCTGCTGATCGTCGTCGCCGGCGGCGCGGGTAAGCACTCCGCCTGGCTGCCGAGCTTCGGCGCGAACTTCGCCGTCACGCGGCTCGTAGGGCTGCGCTAGCAGGCTCGCCTCGGCCACGCCCGTTTCGCAGGCGCGCCGTCAGCCTGCGCGGCACCGACGCGGCGCCGCACCATCGCCTGGCGAAGGCGTGGGTTCACGCCCGCGCGCGAGGGCCCTGACGAACAAGGCCTTGGCGGGCCACCCCACCCCCGAAAAAGGATCCCCAAAGGGGGCTTTGCCCCCTTTGGATTCCCCGATTTGATCCGGCGCTGGTGCCACGCAGGGGACTTGGAAACATACCAGAACGCAGGCGTACCGGGTCGGCTCGCTCCGTCCCCAGAAGGGGCCCCGACGGGGGCTTCGCCCCGTTTTGGACTCCCCCTCTTGGACTCCCCCACGTTGATGGGAGCGAGGGTCAGCCCGCCGCGCGCAGCATGTGGGCCAGGCCGAACCGCTCGGCCACCTGGCCGATGCGCCGCCAGGTCTCGTCCTCGATGGCGATGCCTTCCTGGCGGCGGCGCTGCTCGGTGCGGTACTCCAGCTCGCCCGGGTAGAGCACCTCGGCGAATCCCTCGGCCGGCGGCGTCTCCTTGAGGTAGCGCGCGAAGGCCGCCACGTCGGCGCTGAACGTCTCCAGCGGCCGGAAGGCGCTAGGGTCCACGACGAGCATGAACGAGCCATCGTTGTGCCGGCCCTGCGGGTCGACGCCGAAGCCCAAGCCAGGCAGGATCGCCGCCAGCGTCTCGACCGCGACCGAGAGCGCGTAGCCCTTGTGGCCCTCGGGCCCGCCGAGCGGCAGGAGCACACCGCCGCCGAAATAGTCCTCGGGGTTCGTGGTCGGGCGGCCATCCTTGTCGACGGCCCAGCCGAGCGGGATCGCCTGCTTGCGGGCGCGCGCGACGAGCACCTTGCCGCGGGCCACGGCGCTCGTCGCCATGTCGACGAACACCGCGCCGGGCAGATCGCTGGGGAAGGCGATGCAGAGGGGGTTCGTCCCGAGGCGACCCTTGCGCCCGCCGAACGGCGCGACCTCCTTGGGCGACTGCCCGGAGTCGCACATCATCATGGCGATCAAGCCCTCGCGCACGGCGATGAGCGGGTAGCCGGCCAGCCGGCCGACGTGGCTCTGCTCGCGCACCGAGCCGACGGCGACGCCGACCTCACGCGCCTTGGCGATGAGCCGGTGCATCGTCCACTCAGAGATGACCGGTCCGAAGCCCCACTGGCCGTTCACGAACAGCGTCGTGGGCCGCTCGCTGATGACCACCGGCCGCGCCGCGGGCACGATGTGCCCGCGGTCGATGCGCTCGATGTACGTGGGCAGCAGGTGCACGCCGTGCGAGTCGTGGCCGGCCAGGTTTGCGCCGACCTGGTGGCGCGCGACGGTGTGCGCGTGCTCCGGCGGCGCGCCGGCGGCCTCGTAGACGGCCACTGCGAGGGCGTAAAGATCATCGGCCGTGAGTGTTGGCACTGCTCTGTCCTCTCCTCTCTTCGTCGCTGGCGGTGCGCCCCGGCACTTACGATGCCTCGACTTTCTCCTGCGGGCCGACGCGCGCGCCGAGTAGCCGGCTGCTCGGGCCGGCCTTCAGCAGCGCGGAGTCGGCGTGCCCGACGACCTCCTCGACGCGCCGTGCTACGGCGAGAAGCGCGTCCAGGTCGATGGCGGTGCGGATGCCCATCTCCTCGACCATGTGCACCGTGTCCTCGGTGGCGATGTTGCCCGTCGCGCCCGGCGCGTAGGGGCAGCCGCCGAGGCCAGCGATCGAGGTGTCGTAGTAGGTCACGCCGGCGTCGAGGCCGGCCAGCAGGTTCGCCAGGCCCATGCCGCGCGTGTTGTGCAGGTGCAGTGCGAAGGTGGTCGACGGGAAGCGCGCCAGGAGCCGCGCCATCGTCGCTGAGACCAGCGCCGGGCTGGCCATGCCCACCGTGTCAGCGATCGTCACGCGGCGCAGGCCGAGCTCCTCGACGGCCTGGGCCACCAGGCCCGCGACACGCTCGTACGGCGGAAAGCCCTCGAAGGGGCAGCCGAGCGCCGTGGCGAAGCCGATGGCCACGTCCGCGCCGGCCTCGCGGGCCAGGCGCACGATCGCGCGCGCCCGCTCCATGGCGCGCGCGGTGCTCATGTTCGTGTTGCTCCAGGAGTGCGAGTCGGTGACCGAGACGACGATGTCGACGCGGTCGGTCTTGGCGGCGATGGCGCGCTCGGCGCCGCGCTCGTTGGGCACCAGGGCGCTGTAGACGACGCCGGGCACGCGGCCGATGCGAGCCAGCACCTCCTCGGCGTCGCGGAGCTGCGGGATCGCGCGCGGGTGCACGAAGGACGTCGCCTGGATCTCGCGCACGCCGGTGCGCGCCAGGGCGTCGATGATCTCGATCTTAGCATCCGTGCGGATGAACTCTGGCTCCATCTGGAAGCCGTCACGGGGACCGACTTCACAGAGCGTGATGGCCGCTGGCCACTGCATCAGGCATCCTCCTTGGTAACTCTGCTTGGCAACCGTGCTTGGCGATTCAGCTCGGCGAACCAGCTTGGCGATTCCGAAGGTGGGCGATTCAGAACGAGCGCGGCATGCCGAGGACGTGCTGCCCGACGTAGCTCAGCACCAGGTTGTTGCTGATGGGCGCGACCATGAGTAGGCGGTTTTCGCGGAACTTGCGCTCGATGTCGTACTCGACGGCCAGGCCGTAGCCGCCGAAGGTGTTCATGGCGACGTTGGCCGCCTCCCACGAGGCCTCGGCGCACAGGTACTTGGCCATGTTGGCCTCGGCGCCGCAGGGCAGGCCGCGGTCGAACAGCGCGGCCGCCTTGTCGCGCATCAGCCGCGCCGCCTCGATGAGCATGTAGGCGCGGGCGATGGGGAACTGCACGCCCTGGTTCTGGCCGATGGGCCGCTCGAAGACGACGCGCTCGCCGGCGTAGCGCGTCGAGCGGTCGACGAAGTAGTAGCCGTCGCCCAGCGCCTCGGAGGCAATGAGCACGCGCTCGACGTTCATGCCGGCGAGGATGTACGAAAAGCCCTGGCCCTCCTCGCCGATGCGGTTCTCGGCCGGCACCTCCACGCCGTCGAACAGTAGCTCGTTGGTCTCGTGGTTGACCATCGTCTTGACCGGCCGCACCTGCAGCCGCGAGCCGACCTCGCGCAGGTCGACGATAAAGGTGCTCAGCCCGTCGGTCTTCTTGCGCACTTGCTCGCGCGGCGTCGTCCGCGCCAGGAGCAGCATCAGGTCCGAGTGCTGGACGCGCGAGATGAAGATCTTGCGCCCGTGGACGACGTAGATGTCGCCGCGGCGCTCGGCGAAGGTGCTGATGCGCGTCGTGTCCGAGCCGGCGTCCGGCTCGGTGACGGCGAAGGCCTGGAGGCGAAGCTGGCCGGAGGCGATGCCCGGCAGGTAGCGCCGCTTCTGCTCCGGGCTGCCGTGGCGCAGCACCGTACCCATGGTGTACATCTGCGCGTGGCAGGGCGCCGCGTTGCCTCCCGAGCGGTTGATTTCCTCGATGATAAGCCCGGCCTCGAAGACGCCGAGCCCGGCGCCGCCATACTCCTCGGGGATGAGCGCGGCCAGCCAGCCGGCGTCGGTCAGCGCCTTGACGAAGGCCTCGGGATAGCGGCGCTCCTCGTCGGTGCCGCGCCAGTACTCCGCCGGGAACTGCCGACACAGCTCACGCACCGAGCTGCGAATCTGTTGCTGGAGCTCGGTCAGCTCGAAGTCCATACGTCGTTCCTCCTGGTGATCGGTCGTGCGGTCAGGTCGCGACCTGGAAGTGCCAGCGGGCGAGATGGAGGGCCGGCACGTTATGAGCGCCGAACATGTCGCCCTTGAGCAGCGCGGCATCGCGCGTGATGCCACGCATGTCGCTGAGCGCCGCCAGGTAGCTCTGCGTGTAGCGCGCGTTGCGCACCGGCCCGACGACGCGGCCCTGCTCGATCAGGAACGTACCGTCGCGCGTCATGCCGGTGACGATGACCTGCCGCGGGTGCACGGGCCGCGTGTACCAGAAGCGCGTGACCAGCACGCCGCGGTCGACGCCGGCGACGAACTGCTCGACACTCGCCACGTCGCCGGTGCCCATGAACAGGTGAAGTGGCATCGGCCCGAAGGTGCTCGGCGCGGGCAGTGCGTGGCCCGTCGAGGCGCGCCCGGCGCGCGCGCCCGTCTCGGTGTCGTAGACCACGTCGTGGGCCACGCCGCGCTCGATGAGGGCCACGCGCCGCTTCGGCACGCCCTCGTAGTCGCAGGGGAAAGGGAGCCCGTGCGGGTCGAGGGCGTCGTCCCAGATCGACACGTGCTCGCTGACAATCTGCTGCCCCAACCGACCGCAGAGGAAGCTGGTGCCCTCCTGGTACGCACGCGCCGAGAATCCGAGGTAGGCGAGCATCTCGACGATATCCGCGGTGGCGTAGGGCTCCAGCACGACCTCGTAGTCCCCCTCGGGCAGATCGGCTGGAGCGTGGGCACGCTCAGCGCGGCCGATCGCCTCCTCCGCCAGCGCCGTGGCGTCGAGCGTACGCACGTCGGCTGCCGCGCGCGCGGCGTAACCCGAGATCGTCGGCTCGCCGGCCATCACCACGGCATGGAGGTCGGCGCTGGCTGCACAGGCGTACGCGGCCACCCCGCGCGTGTTCACGACGGCCAGCGCGTGCACCTGCGTCTGTGCAGCGCCGGCGGCGACGAGGCCACGCGCCCGCGCGCGCTCGCACACGACGCTGACCAGCGCCGCCCGCTCCTCGGGCGTACACTCCGCCGTCGCGGCGACGTAGCCGTCGACGACCGGCAGGGGCGCCGGAGCCGGAAGGGCGGGGAGGTCGGGGCGCGCCTGCGCCAGGCGCGCCGCCGCGGCGGCCTGCTGGGCGACGCGCAGCAGGGCCTGGTCGTCGAGGCCGCGCGCGCTGGCGCAGCCGACGCGCTCGCCGACCACCGCCCGCGCGCGGACCTCGATGGTCTCCGACGCGACGTTCTGGTGAATCTGGTTGTTCGCGAAGCGGGTGAGCGCCGTGGTGTCGACCTGCACCGCCACCTCGGCCGCGTCGGCCGGGCAGGCGCGCAGCGCGGTCTGGGCGAGGGTGAGCATCTGGTCGGCGTCGAGCACGAATCTCCTCGTCCGGTCGGTGCCATTATAGGCCAGCGCGAGGGCGCCCTGGTGGGGAGCGCGGCGGCCCAGCGCCACATCCGGCGCACATCACCTCGCCCGCTGGGGATCTCCTTCTGCGCGAGGGGTGGGGCAAGCCCGGCGCTCGTTTCGACTATGGGCGCAAGGGTCGCCGCGGCGTGTAGAATGCGCATGAGTTGGTCGTCGTCCCAAGGGACGACCACCTTGGGATGAAAAGGCGATCCAAAGGGAGCGAACCCCCCTTTGGAATCCTCTGGTGGGCGGCGGGGGGCAGCCCGCAGGCGGTCTTGTTTTCAGCCGAGTTTGCCCCGAGGCGGGCCGCGACCATCAGAGATGAGAAGGGGAATCCAAAGGGGGCGAAGCCCCCT
>JACQUS010000205.1 GCA_016210125.1 Chloroflexota bacterium
CCGCGGCACCGTCAATCACTTCACCGGCGAGGATACCGTCCTCAGCCATCTCGTCGTATCCGTGCGCGGAGATCTGGACTTCCCGGCGCTGCACGAGGTCCGCAATCCGACGAAAGTTATCGCTCATGTCGTAGCGCCATTCATCTAGCTACCCGTGGCGGAATCCTCCACGGGCGAACAGTGTTAGGCTGATCCGCGTAAGACGCGGCCCTTTTGTTTCCTTCCCATATCACGCCCGACGCCTCACTATGGACGACTGTCAGACCCGATGGGCTGCGCGAAGACGTGCGCCAGCGCGTCCTCCGGCGCCGGCAGCGGCGCGCGCTCGGCCTCCTCGGTCGCGGCATCCACCTCGGCGGCGACGCCGACGCGCAGCGCCTGGTCCGCCGCGGCGTCGAGCAGCGCCTGCTCTTCCAGGTAGCGCCGGAATCGCGGGAGCGGGTCGCGCTGCCGCCAGGCCTCGACCTCCGCGCGGCTGCGGTCGATGCGGTCGTCGTCGTCGGACGAGTGCGGCACCAGCCGGTAGGTCTTGGCCTCGATCAGCGTCGGCCCCTCGCCGCGACGGGCGCGCGCCACGGCCTCGCGCATGGCCGCGTAGACGGCCAGCGGGTCGTTGCCATCGACGGCGACGCCGGGGATGCCGTAGGCCGCGGCGCGCGCGGCGACGCTCGGCACGGCCATCTGCTTGTGCTGCGGGACGGAGATGGCGTAGCCGTTGTTCTCGCAGACGAAGACCACCGGCAGCCGGTGGATGGCGGCGAAGTTCAGGCCCTCGTGGAAGTCGCCCTTGCTCGTCGCGCCCTCGCCGAAGGAGCAGGCCGTCACGGCGTCCTCACCACGCAGCCGGCTGGCCAGAGCGACACCGGCGGCGTGCGGCACCTGCGTCGCCACCGGGCTCGACTGCGAGACGATGCGCAGCGGCACGGAGCTCCAGTGGTTGGGCATCTGCCGCGCTCCGCTGTTGGGGTCCGTCGCGCGGGCCAGGACACCGAGCAGGATCTCGGTCGGCGTCATGCCTAGGACGAGGACGACGCCGAGGTCGCGGTAGTAGGGCAGGACCCAGTCGTGCCCGGGGCGGAGCGCCCAGGCGCTGCCCACCTGTGCGGCCTCCTGCCCTTGGCCGGAGATGACGAACGCGGCCTTGCCCTGGCGATTGAGGGCCCACATGCGCTCGTCGAGCGCGCGGGCCAGGAGCATCGTACGATACATCGCGCGCACGGCCTCGTCGCCAAGGCCAAGCTCGCTATGGTGCGCCGGACGCACCTTGGTCATGGTGCGCTGACGGGACCACGCCATTGTGTTCCCCCTGATGCTTCGTGCACGGGCGCCGTCACCCGCGCGCGTTACCCGTGGATGGCGGCGCCCTCGATGGCCAGCGCCGCCTCGCCGATGGCCTCGCTGAGCGTCGGATGCGGATGGATGCTCTTGCCCACCTCCCACGTCGTCGCTTCGAGGAAGCGCGCCAGCGCCGACTCGGCGATGAGCTCGCTGGCGCGCGGGCCGATGATGTGCACGCCCAGCACCTCGTTCGTCCGCTCGTCGCAGATGATCTTGACGAACCCGTCGGCCTCGCCGAGGATCAGCGCGCGGCCGTTGGCGCGGAACGAGAAGCGGCCGACCTTGACCGTTCGGCCCTGCGCCGCGGCCTGCTGCTCCGACAGCCCCATGCTGGCGATCTCGGGGTGGCAATAGGTTGCGCGGGGGATACGTAACGGGTCGAGCGGGTCGACGTCCTGCCCGGCCAGGCGCTCGGCCAGCAGTGTGCCCTCGGCGGTGGCCTTGTGCGCCAGCAGCAGCCCGCCGGCCACGTCGCCGATAGCGTACAGATGCGGGATGCCCGTCTCCCACAGCTCGTCGACGCGCACGAAGCCGCGCTGCACCTCGGCGCCGGTCTTCTCCAGGCCGATGTCGTCGACGACGCCCTCGCGGCCCACGGCCAGCAGCAGGCACTCGGCGCTCAGCTCGTGCGCCTGCCCGCCCTGGGTCAGGCGCAGGCGCACGCCCCCGTCGGTGCGCACGCCGTCGAGTTCGATCTTGGCGTCGGCGAAGGCGCGGATGCCGCGCTTGGTGAACGCCTTGGCCAGCTCGTGGGCGATCTCGGCGTCTTCTAAGGGCACGAGGGTCGGCAGCGCCTCAACCAGTGTTACCTCGACGCCAAAGGCGTGGAAGATCGAGGCCCACTCGACGCCGACGGCCCCGGCGCCGACGACGATGATCGAGCGTGGCAGCTCCTCTAGGTCCAGCACGTCGTCGCTGGTGAGGATGCGCTGGCCGTCGGGCTGGAGGCCGGGCAGGCCCTTGGCCCGCGAGCCGGTGGCCAGGATCAGGTCAGCGGCCTCGAGCTCCTGCACACCCCGGCCGTCGGTCTCGACGGCCAGGGCCGTCGGGCCGAGGAGGCGACCGTGGCCCTGCACGGTGGTCACGCCGTTCTTGCGCAGCAAGAACTCGACGCCCTTGTGCAGCCGGCCGACGATGCCGTCTTTGCGCTTGCGCACCTGAGGGTAGTCGAGGCCGACGTCGCTGGCCCGCAGGCCGAACTCCGCGGCACGGCGCAGGTGGTCGAGCACCTCGGCGCTCTGGAGGTAGGCCTTCGTCGGGATGCAGCCGCGGTGCAGGCAAGTGCCGCCCACCTTGTCGCGCTCGACCAGGGCCACGCGCTTGCCGAGCTGCGCGGCGCGGATGGCTGCCGGATAGCCGCCGGGGCCGCCGCCCAGGACGATGAGATCGAAACGCTCCACGGCTCCATCGCCTCCTGCGCAGCGCCGCTCCGCAGCGCGGCCAAATCACGAACGCCGCTAGACGCGGCGGCCGGCCTTTGCCGGCGCGAGCTTCGGCCGCGCCTTCAGCTTCTGCCGCTTCCGGCGGTGCTTCCGCCAGGCCTCTCGCTTGCGCTTGTTCATCGCTCTGCGGTCGCCCGCTCGTGCCTCTTCGCCTATATCACTTTCGCGCTGCGGGCCGGGGATGGGTCCCGCCCCGTCCCGAAGAGATTCACCGAACACCTTCACGGAGGGTCAACGCCCCTTCGCGCTTTCCCTCGCACACCTCACGCGGTTCGTAGCGTCTCCGACCAGAACGAGCATCACTCGGCGCGGAGGGCCTCGCCGGCCGGCTGCTCGAGGTCCTCCCACGTGCTGGCCATGGGCAGGTCGAAGCCCAGGAGCCAGGCGATGCGCCCGAGGTTGACGCTCCAGCCGATCCCGAGCGTGTGCGGCGTGAAGATGCGCTCCTCGTCGGGATTCCACCAGGCCTGGCGGAGGCGCTCGACGGTCGGCGGGCGGAAGTCGTACGGCAGCCAGCCGCACAGCGTGCCGCGCCACTGGCGCTCGGCGGCCGGCTTGTCCAGCTCCTGCTTGACGACCGCCGCGATTAGACCGAGGGCCGCGAGGAGCGCAAAATTGCGCAAGCGCAGCACGGCATCCTCCTCGATGCGTTCCCCTCAGCCCGATTATACATCGCGGGCGTGATGACTCCGTCCGTGTCGCCGGTCACGTTTTGCGCTGTCGCACTCGAGCAGCTATTCGCGCGGCCGAAGACAGGACCGCCGGCGGTCTGCCCCGCCCCACCCCAGGATTGAGTCCCAAAGGGGGCTTCGCCCCCTTTGGATTCCCCGCTGCGCGCCGAGGGCACGTCTCACCTCCAACGGGCTGCGCGGTTCATTTTCGCCCGGCGGTCACCCCTTGCGACGATGGCCGGCCCGCACATGGTAAGA
>JACQUS010000206.1 GCA_016210125.1 Chloroflexota bacterium
AGATCATCCCATCCGCTCGACGGGCGAGATGCGCACCTGGTACACGGGCAAGCCGTGCGAACGCACACGCAAATCACACATCAACGTCTGCGTCTACGACAGCACCTGGGAGGCCTCGGACGCTTTTGTCCTCGACAACAGCGATGCCGTGAGCGCCTGGGTCAAGAACGACCATCTCGGCTTTGAAGTGCTCTATGTTTATCGCGGCGTGGTGCGAAAGTACCGGCCAGACTTTCTCGTGCGGCTCTCCCGCGGCCACATGCTCGTTTTGGAAACGAAGGGGCAGGACACCGAACAGGATCAGGTCAAGCGCCGCTATTTGGACGAGTGGACGCAGGCCGTGAACGCGCATGGCGGGTTTGGACGCTGGCGATGGGCGGTCGCGCGGCACCCGGGCGAGATCCGGGACATCCTGATGCAAAGGCAGGACGCAAGGACGGGAGGCTAACAACCGGTTGCAGCGGACGGCGCTGCGCGCCGCCGCTGAACCAGGGCGTTATCACCCCTCGTCGGCCGGGGCGGCCCGACGGAGCGTCGCGCATGCACGTTGGCATCATCGGCGGCGGTGTCGGCGGCCTCGCCGCGGCCTACGACCTCGCCCGCGCCGGCTTCGCCGTGAGCCTCTTCGAGCGCGAGCACGAGCTGGGCGGTGAGGCCGGCGCGTTTCCGCTCGCCGGCACGCGCGTCGAGCGCTTCTACCACCACCTCTTCACCAGCGACACGGACGCCCAGCGCATGCTGGGCGAGCTGGGCCTGGCCGACCGACTGCGCTGGCTGCGCTCGCGCATGGGCCTCTACTATCGTGGCCAGGCCTACCCCTTCGGCACGCCGCTGGAGCTGCTGCGCTGCGATGCGCTCGCGCCGCTCGACCGGCTGCGCATCGGCCTGGCGGCGCTGTACCTGCAGCGCCTGCGCCGCTGGCGGCACCTCGAGCGCCAGTCGGCGGCGGCGTGGGTCTACCGCTACGCCGGGCCGGGCGCCTACCACGTCGTCTGGGGACCGCTGCTGCGCGGCAAGTTCGGCGCGGCCTGGCGCGACGTATCGATGGCCTGGCTCTGGAACAAGCTCGTCCTGCGCGGCACCTCGCGTCGCCGGCTGGTCGAGTGCCTGGGCTACATCGACGGCTCATTTCAGGTGCTCATCGACGGCATCGCTGAGGCCGCGCGGGCCCAAGGCGCCCGCATCGCCACCGGCGCGGCCGTGCAGCGCGTCGTCGTAGAGGGCGGGCGCGTCGCCGGTCTGCTTGTCGGCGAGCCCCCGGAGCTGCTGCGCTGCGACGCCGTCATCGCCACCGTCCCGTCGCCGATCTTCCTCCGCCTCGCGCCCGACCTGCCAGCCGACTATCGCGCGCTGCTGGAGCGCGTGCGCTACCAAGGCGCGCTTTGCCTGGTGCTGGAGTTGCGCCACCAGCTCACGCCGTACTACTGGCTGAACGTGAGCGATCGGACGATGCCCTTCGTCGCTGTGGTGGAGCACACGAACCTCTATGGCCCGGAGCACTACCATGGCCGGCACATCGTCTACCTCTCGAACTACCTGGCGCGCGAGCATTTACTGCTGCGCCTGCCCGCCGATGACCTGCTGGCCCTCTTCCGCCCGTACCTGCGGCGGCTGAATCCGGCCTTCACAGACGAGTGGCTGCACTCCTACCACCTCTTCCGCGACCCCGGCGCGCAGCCCATCGTCACCCGCGAGTATGGCGCGCACATCCCACCGCACGCGACGCCCATCGAGGGCCTTTACCTGGCCAACACGACGCAGATCTATCCCGAGGACCGCGGCACCAACTATTCGATCCGCCAGGGCCGGCGCGTGGCGCGGATGGTCGCCGATGAGCTGACGCGCGAGCTTATCCTTGCACCGCGGTGACGTACGGCCGTGCGTCGCTGATCGATAGAATCGATACATACGAGTACGCGAGATAGGGGGTATGCGAGCGATGCCAGCACCGACGCTCGGCTTCATCCTTCCGAACTCCGGCCCTTTGGCGACCGCGCAGAATATCGAGCTCGTGGCCCAGCGCGCCGAGAGCCACGGCCTGGATGCCGTGTGGATCGGCGATCACATCGTGATGCCACGACAGGTGGCATCACGCTATCCATATGCGGCTGACGGAGCCTGGCCGGCGAACCCTGAGTACCCATGTTTCGAGCCGCTCATGACGCTGGCCTACGTTGCTGGTCATAGCGCGCGACTGCGCCTCGGGCTGAGCGTCCTCATCGTGCCCTACCGCAATCCCGTCGTGACGGCGAAGATGCTCGCCACGCTCGATACGCTTAGTCGCGGTCGGCTGACTATTGGCTGCGGCGTGGGATGGCTACAGGAGGAGTTCCAGGCGCTGGGGCTCAGCACGTTTCCGCGCCGCGGCGAGGTCACCGACGAGTTCTTGCGGGCGTTCAAGGTACTTTGGACCGAGCGCTCACCCAGCTTCAGCGGCCAGTTTTACCAGTTCGCCAACATCACGTGTGATCCCAAGCCCGTCCAGAAGCCACATCCGCCGCTCTGGATCGGCGGGAACACGGATCGTGCGCTTCGGCGTGCTGCGGCGCTGGGCGATGGCTGGCAGGCGATACGGGTCGATCAGCCCACCTTTGCAGCCAAGGTGCGTCGGCTGCAGGAGCTAGCTACGCGCCAGGGGCGTGACCCTCGGACGCTCACGGTCTCGCTGCGAGTCGTGATCGATCCCTTTGGGTCGGGCCCGGCTAATCCGGGGGACGGACGCGCTCCGTTGAGCGGCCCCACCGAGGCGCTCGTCGAGGGCTTGCGCCAGTACGTCGCCGCCGGGGCGCAGGACCTCGTGCTCGAGTTCCGACGCAACCTGCTCACCAGCATCGCCTCGGGGCTCGAGGTCGTAGATTGGGTCGCGAGCGAGCTGAAGCCGCGACTCGCGACGAGCTGAGCGCTTCGGGCGGATCGCTGCGGCGGGGCGACCCGGGGTGCGCGGCGCGCACCGCGGCGTCGGCGGCGCGCGGTGGAGAGGACGCAAAGCGCTACGGCACCGACTCTTCCGCGGCGCACGGTCCGGCCCCGGCGCGTCGCCGGCGTCCTGGCGCGATACCGAGCGCCGGCTTGGCGACCGCGGCCAGCGCCGCGGCGAGCCCGGGCACGGTCTCGTACGCCGCGATGTCCGCCAGGTCGACCCAGCGCGCCTCGGTGTGCTCCCAGTCGAGTCGCGGCGCCGTGTCACGCGCTACGGCGAAAAGGAACGGATGGACGAGCCAGCGCCGGCCGGCCGCTGCGTCGTCCACCGGCAGCGGCATGCCGCGGCAGAGCAGGCGCACCTGGCCGCGGCCTAGCCCCACCTCCTCTTCCAGCTCGCGATAGCACTGCTGCGCCGGCTGGCCCTCCGCGTAGCCGCTCACGCCCGCCCAGCGCCCCTGGTACGTGCCGACCCGACCGCTGCGGCGCACCAGCAGCACCTGCGGGCGCGGCCCGCGCCGAAGCAGGAAGCAGGTGACGACCTCGGTGCGCGGCGGCTCCTCCGGGTGCAGCCAATGGTGCGGAAAGAGCTGCTCCCACTTCTTCCCGTAGCGCGCGAGGAAGCGCTGGATGATCCGCGCGGTGGCGCCCCAAATGTCATACGCGCCGTAGTCGTAGTGCAGGACGAAGCGCCGGACGGTGGGCTCCACGCGCTCTTCGACGCGCAGCGTGCGCGGGTGGGCCAGCGCGGCCAGCGGGACGGCGAAGACCTCGGCCACCTCGCGGACGTCGGGTCGCGGCTGCGGCCGCCCCTCGTGGATGGCGACGAACGGCGTAATGACGTAGCCGCTGCTGTGCGTCGGCTCGTCGTCCAGCCGCGGACCGATCATAAGGTGCTCGGGCGCGATGCCGACCTCCTCGGCCGCCTCGCGCAGCGCCGTCTGCAGCAGGGTGCCGTCGTGGTCGCGGTGCGACCCGCCGGGAAAGGAGATCTGCCCACTGTGGAGCGGCATGTCGTCGGTGCGGCGGGTGAAGAGCAAATAGGGCTCGTCGCCCTCGATGTACATGATGAGCAGGACCGCCGATCGTCGCACCCGCCCTCCTACACGCCGCGCAGCGATTGTACCATCGGGGCCTTGGCAGCGGGCCCAGACGCTACCGGGTAGGGCAAGGTTACCTCGCCCCACGTTTCTCTTGGCGGGCGAGGTGCGCGCCTCACCCCTCGCTCGGCGCAGGCGGCGATGCCGACGCTGGGCGCGGCCCGCCCCGCTCGGCCGCCAGCAGGCCGGCGAGGCGGCGCTCCAGCTCGAGCGCCGAGGCGAGCGGCAGCTCGATGCCGCGCTTGACCGCCTCCTTGGCCCGCCGGATGGCGGCCGCCGGCTGCTGGCAGATGCGCCGCGCCAGCGCCTCTGCCTCGGCCAGGAGCGCCTCGCGCGGCACAACGCGATGCACCAGGCCGATCCGCCAGGCCTCGGCGGCGTCGATACGCTCGGCGCCGAGGATCAGCCGTCGCGCCTGCGCCGGCCCGACAACGCGCGCCAGCGTCTGCGTGCCGCCGGCCGCGGGGATGAAGCCCAGGCTGACCTCGGGCAGCCCGAGGACGGTACCCTCGGCCGCCAGGCGCAGGTCGCAGAGCAGTGCCAGCTCGAGGCCCGTGCCGAGCGCGTAGCCGTGCATCGCGGCGATCGTAAGCTGCGGCAGGACGTCGAGCCGCCCCCACACGTCGCGCTCCCAGCGAACGTGGCGGGCGACGGTCACCGAGGGCGCGGTCCCGAACTCCGTCAGGTCCGCGCCGGCGCAGAAGGCGCGGCCGGCACCGGCGAAGATCACCGCGCGCACCTCGTCGTCGTCGCGGGCGGCGCCCAGCACCTCCCAGAGCTCGTCGCGCATACGGACGTTATAGATGTTGAGCCACTGCGGCCGACTGAGCGTGACGACTGCCAGGCCGTCACCCTTCTCGTAGGTCAGCGTGCTGAAGCTCACCGCGCGCCTCCGCCGGTCGTTTGACAGCACCGCGAGCGACTGGCTACCATAGCGATAGCATTGTACCCCCTCTCTTCGCCGCCGCGTGGCCTCTTGAGATGGCATGGGAGCAGGCTGATGTCGACCCGGCTGGCGCTCAGCGCGGTCATCGTGGGCAACGTGGCCGCGCTGATGGGCATGGTGCCCGTCGCTGCCGTCCTGCCCACCCTGGCGAGCGAGTTTCGCCTCAGCGTGCAGGACGCCAGCCTCGTTATGACGGCTTTCCTGCTCATGGTCGCCGCGCTGGTGCTCATCGCCGGCCGTCTCGGCGACCTGCTCGGCTACCGGCAGGTCTTCTCCGCTGGCGTGGTCCTCTACACCGCCGGCGCGCTCCTCAGCGCGCTGGCCGCCGAGTTCTGGCAGCTCATCGCGTCACGCGCGCTCGCGGGCGTCGGCGTAGCTCTGCTGACCGGGACGAGCGCGGCGATCATCATCAGCGTCGTCAGCGCCGACCGGCGCGGGCGCGCGCTCAGTCTGCTGACCATGGCCGGCCCGGCCGGCTCGGTCATCGGCGTCGGCCTGGCGCCGTTCATTCTCGCCAACCTCTCGTGGCGTTGGATCTTCCTGATGATCGCCCCGCTGGCGCTGCTCTCGCTCGTGGCCGCGCGCGGCATCCCGGCGGCCCCACCGGCTGCCGGGCGGCGCGTGGACGTGCCAGGCGGGCTGCTGCTCTTCGGCGCGCTGGCGGCCTTCTCGCTCTCCTTCAACCATTTCCACGACGGCCCGGACACGTTCGAGGACGGCTGGACCTGGCACGTGCCGACGCATGTGCTGGCGACCGCGTTGTTCCTCGCCTTCCTCTGGACCGAGCGCCGCATGGCGCAGCCGCTGCTCGACGTGCGCGTGCTGCGCGAGCGCGCCATTGCTATCAGCGTCGGCTGCCACGGCGTCGTGCACATGACCATGCTGGCTGCCGTCTTCCTGGTGCCGTTCTTCGTTCAGAACGCGCTCGGCCTCACGCCTGCGCACGTGGCCATCGTGATCGTCGTGACCAACGGGCTGGCGTCCGTCAGCTCGCTGCTGGGCGGCTGGGTGTGGGACCGCCTGCGCTCACCACTGGTGCGGCCGGTGTGCATGGCCGTACTGGCTACCGGGCTGCTCCTCACAGCGATCTGGGTGCCGTACCTGACGTTCACTACGTTTCTCGCGCTCCAGGTGATGCTGGGCCTAGGCATGGGGGTGGCCAACACGCTCAACTATACAATCGCCCTTGGCGCGTCGCCGGGCGACCAGCGAGGCTTCGTCACCGGCCTGCTGGAGACGACGCGACAGACCGGCCACACGCTGGCCGTCGTCCTGGCGGCGGCGGTGCTGGGCGCCGGACGAGCCGACGGCACAGCGCTGCTCCAGAGCTTCCAGGTGGCCTGGCTGCTCTTCGGCCTCATCGCGGCCGGTGGCGCGCTGCTCGCCGCCCTGCCGCAGCGCCAGCCGGAGCCCGTGCGCGCGCGGACGGCGTGACGGCACCACTGACCGCGCCGCCGCGCTTCTACCTGCTCGTCGGCATCCCCGGGAGCGGCAAGACGACCTACGCCCGCCGCCACCTGGCCGACGCCCTACGCGTGTCGCTGGACGACGTGCGGCTCATGCTCACCGGCGTAGCCTTCGATCCGGCCTTCGAGCCGTACGTCGTCGCCGCCGCGCACGCGGCACTCGGCGCGCTTCTCCGCCGCGCGGCCCGCTGGCGGCGCGACGTCGTGCTGGACGCGACCAACATCACCCGCCAGCGCCGGCGCTATTACCTGGCCATAGCGGCTCGCCGCGCCATCCCGACCGTTGCCGTCTACCTGCGCTGCCCGCTCGACGTGGCCCTTGTGCGCAACCGCCAGCGCAGCCCGGCCGTGCCCGACGACGTCGTCTGCCGCTTCCACGCCGCGCTCGAGCCGCCGACGCTGGACGAAGGCTTCGCCGCCATCTATGAGGTCGTCACCGCGCGCACGAGCGCGTAGGTCAGCAGCATCTCGATCGTCGCCGCGGCGAGCAGCAGCACGACCACCAGCGCGTAGACGGCGGCCGCTTCGCCCAGCGTGGCGGCGAAGACACGCCCGCGCTGGCCGGCGGCGGCGGGCGCCAGCCATGCCAGCCCAAGCTTGAGCCCCCAAGCCGTGGCCAGCACGAGCGTCGGCAGCTCGATGATGCCGTGGGGCAGGATGGCCAGCGGCAGCAGCGCCAGCGAGAGCGGCGTGACGCCGGTCCACGCCAGGCCGAGCAGTGCGCCCAGTAGCCCGCCGTTGGCCAGCAGGACCATCGCCGGGATGACCCCAGCTACGACCCCGAAGACCATGGCGATGGTCGTCGCGCGGAGGTTGTTGACGAAGACGGCCCAGACGCCCTGCCACGTCCCGCCGGCCAGGGGGCCGATGCTGCCGCGCAGGGCGCGCATGGTCTCCTCCAGCAGGTTGGTGGCGCGGCCGGGCTCTTGCAGGGCGAGGGCGAAGCCGCCGACTAGTCCCACGAGGAAGAGGAGCCCGGCCGTGGCCAGCCAGCGGCCGTTGCGGCCGAGCAGGCGTTCGTAGTAGACGACAAGGCGACGCATGGCCCCATTATGGCACAGCGGCGCAGGCAGCCAGCCGCAGGCACTCCCGCCGGCCAGAACGTCATCTTCGGCCAACGTCCATCGCCCATCGGGGGTGAAGGGGAATCCAAAGGTCGCCGCAGGCGACCTTTGGAAACCGTTCTTGGGGTGGGGTGAAGCGCCGCCAACCGGCGAGGCGATCTTCATCGCGCGTGGTGCCGCGCACGCGGGCATAGAGGTTTTCAAGAGAGGTTTCCAAGAGAAGTTTTCAAGAGGGGTTTTCAAGAGGGGTTTTCAAGAGAGGTTTTCAAAGGAGAGCGAGGTGGAGGAGAGGCCGGCGAGCTTCGCCGCGGCGCTAGGTCTGCTAGTGCGCGACCGTGAGCACGGGGCCACCTGGCTGGCGGCACGGGCCGCGCAGGCCGTGGCGCTGGCTGTGGCCGAGAGCGGCACGCGCGCCGAGCCGCTGCGCGTAGCCCGCCGCGCGGCACGGCGCTTGGCCGCTGCCCGACCGAGCATGGTCGCGCTGGGCAACGCCGCAGCCGAGCTGTGCCTGCGCCTGGCCGCGGCGGCCGAACCGCGGGCTGAGGCGGCGCGCCTGGCCGCCGAGGTGGGCGAGGAGCTGGCGCGCGGCGCCAACGTCCTGGCCGAGCAGGCGCGACCGTTCGTCCGGGGCGTCGTGCTCACCTACAGCCTGTCGGGCTCGGTGCTCGCCGCGCTGCGGGCCGCCGGGCCGGCCGGCGTGGTGGTTACCGAAGCGCGGCCGCTCTGTGAGGGGCGGACGATGGCCGCGGCGCTGGCGGCCGCCGGCGTGCCCGTGGTGCTCATCACCGAGGCGCAGCTCGCGCTGTACGTCGCCGAGGTGTCCTGTGCCCTACTAGGCGCCGACGCGCTGCTGCCCGATGGCAGCTTCGTCAACAAGGTCGGCAGCGCGCTCGTGGCGCTCGCCGCGCGGGACGCCGGCCGGCCGGTGTACGTCGTAAGCGACCTGCTGAAGGCCTGCGCCGCGCCGCCGCCCTACGAGGAGGACCCGCCCAGCCAGGTGTGGGAGGCGCCCCGGGCGGGCATCGTCGTGCGCAACGTCGCCTTCGAGCGCGTCCCGCCGCACCTCGTCACCGCCTACATCACACCGGCCGGCGTCCACGTTCCAGCGGAGATGGCCGCCCGCGTCGCCGAGCGCGCAGCGCGCTGGGCCTGGGTGCGTTGACGCTCGAGTCGAGTCGCCGCTAGCATGAGCCGCAAGCGCCGGAGGAGTCCGTGCTACCTCTCGACCAGCTCCACGACCTCGTTGAGCCCACGCCGGGCAAGATCGTGCTGTTCGTGCTCGACGGCCTCGGCGGCCTGCCCCGTCCGGACACCGGCCGCAGCGAGCTGGAGACGGCCCGCCTGCCGCACCTCGATGCCCTGGCGGCCCGCGGCATCTGCGGGCTGATCGACCCCGTGTCGCCGGGCATCACGCCCGGCAGCGGCCCGGCGCACCTGGCCCTCTTCGGCTACGACCCGGTGCGCTACCAGATCGGCCGCGGCGTGCTGTCGGCGCTGGGCATCGGCTTCCCGATGGGGCCGAACGACGTCGCCGCGCGCATGAACTTCGCGACGCTCGACGCCGATGGCCACATCACTGACCGACGTGCCGGCCGCATCTCGACCGAGACCAACCGCGCGCTGGTCGAGAAGCTGCGCACCATCCGGCTGCCGGCCGTGGAGGTCTTCGTCGAGACCGAGAGCCAGCACCGCGCCGTGCTCGTCCTGCGCGGCGAAGGGCTGTCGGACCGGGTGGCCGACACCGACCCGCAGCGCGTCGGCGTGCCGCCGGAGCCGGCGCGGGCGCTGGCCCCCGAGGCCGAGCGCACCGCCGAGCTGGTGCGCGCATTCGTCGCCCAGGCCGGGGAGCTGCTGCGCGATGACCGCCCGGCCAACGCACTGCTGCTGCGCGGCTTCGCCGATCTTCCCGACATCCCGCGCTTTCCCGACGTCTATGGCATGCGCAGCGCGGCCATCGCCGTCTACCCGATGTACCGCGGTCTGGCCCGTCTGCTCGGGATGGACGTGCTCGACCCCGGCCCCACGGTCGCCGACGAGCTGGCGCTGCTGCGCGAGCGCTGGGACGCTTATGACTTCTTCTACGTCCACGTCAAGGCCCCAGACCTTAAGGGCGAGGACGGCGATTTCGACGGCAAGGTGGCGGTGCTGGAGGAGATCGACCAGCAGGTGCCGACGCTCGTCGCGCTGGGGCCTGAGGCGTTGGCGGTCACCGGTGACCACTCGACGCCGGCGCTCCTGCGCGGCCACTCGTGGCATGCGGTGCCGTTCGTGCTGGTCGCGCGGACGGCGTTCGCGGACGAGGTGCGCGCGTTCGACGAGCGGGCGGCGCTTCGCGGAGGGCTCGGCCGCTTCTCGGCGCTGCACGTGATGCCGCTGCTGCTGGCCCACGCCGGCAAGCTGACTAAGTACGGCGCGTAGGCGCCGCCGGGGCGATGATGTATGCTGTGCCCACCTTACGCGGGAAGGAGAAGCGCCAAGGCGAGTACGGCGCGAAGTGCGCCATTTTGAATGGTGCGACGGGAGGGCCGAGGTCAGGCACACGAGCCAGCCGCACCATGAGCTCTTTCACCTGCAATGCGGGTGACGCCGTGCGGCGCGCAGCAGCTAGGGGTTACATAAGCGCCGGCGCCGGGTCGTGCGGAAGCATGGAGGAGCGATCGTGCCACCGCTAAATGATTGGCTGGATCACGAATTCTCCCCGGCGGCTTCGGCCATCGGCCCGCTGGTACGGCGACTTGCCGCGGCTTGGAAAGGCGTGGAAAGGGCTTGCGACGTAGGCGACCTGGAAACTTTGTCAAGCAATCTATCTCAGCTAGGCACGACGATTGAGAAGATGCTGCCGGCGGCAGAGCGTGTCCTGAGCATGGCTCGGGGCTATGACGTAGGTGCATACCTCGACAATCAGTTCGACGCCGCCTTTCGAGAGGCATCCGCGGCATCCGAGTTTCCGCTGGACGGACAATACCCGCGCTATCTGGTGCGGCCGGTGCATGTGCACGTCCAGCCGCAGCGTAGCGGGGTTCTGGTCAACCGGAAGTTCTACCGAGGTCTACGTGTCTCCCACATCGTCGACATTATCCGTCGCGAGCGGGAGCGCCTCCTGCGACGACCGTTCAATGCGCAGCACTTTCTCACCGATCTGCAAGGTGCTTATGACGGCCTTGTCGAGCTAGAGAGCGCGAGGAGCCGCGTCTTGCTCTCGGGCCACGATGTCGGCCTGCGTCGGGTGTACCAGCGACTGGTGCCGATGCGCCAGTGGCGCGCTGAGTATCCGGAGACGTTTTTCGCGTTCGATGTGCACCGCCTTCTTGCCTCGGGTGAGACACAAGCTTCTGATGGCCGACGAGTGCACTTTGCGCCAGCAAAGGAAGCACGGAGGAACCTCACAGTCTTGGGCGCCTCTGGCCGTGAGGTGCAGCTCGGGCTGATATCCTTCCGCCAGGATTAACGCGTCGCGCGTACAGGAGGGGGTTGTGGAAGCACCTCGTCCGTCTGAGCGAGACAAAGACTGGCTCCGGCTCGGGAACCCCCCGGAAGACGTAGACGTATTGAACTTCATGACCGTAGGCCAGGACGTGTGGGAATCGTTCGTGGTGCGCGAGTATCTCGCGCCAGGGGGCTACGTCGGCGACGGCAACAGCCAGATCAAGTTCGTCGTCGGGCGTCCTGGCTCTGGGAAAACGCACCTCCTGCGGCGCTTGGCATGGCATGCAGAGCAACTCGGTTACGTGGTCGCTTTGCTCTCCGCCATCGAGATCCGGCTGCAGCACATCGACAGTATCTACGCCGCAGTCGTTGCGCGGGTGGACGTCGATGAGCTCGCTCGGCGGCTCGCAAGGCGTGCTGCGCAGGGGCTCGACTATGACCTCGCTGACGTGCCCGAGGGTCACACCTTCCTCGAATGGGTGGTGAGGCACCACAACCGCATTGACGTGATCGTGAGGCGAGAAGTCGAAGAGAAGTTGGGTGGCTTTTTCAAACAAGAGCGGGTAGAGCCGAACTTCTCACTCGCCTTTACTCAGCTTGCGTCCGATATCCTCGGCACGCGCCCGCTCTCAGGCGAGGACCGTGCCACGCTACTACGGTGGCTCCGTGGGGAGCAACTGTCCGCTGCGCATCTCCGCCACGTCCATCTGACGCGCCGCGTCGACCGCCACAACGCGCGCGACATGCTGCACGCACTCGCTCACTTCGTCCGTCGCCAAGGGTACGCGGGTCTGTTTGTGGCCATCGACGGCCTGGAGGACATCGCTGAGGGCAGGAATCCAGCAACGGGCAGGCCGAAGTACGGTGCCGTCGCCCGCGCTGACGCCTACCAGAGTCTCCGGGAGATGGTCGATGAAATGCCGTCGATCTCCGGCTTGATGGTTGTGCTGGCGGGACGGACCGACTTTCTCGAGCTACCCCGCGGAATCAAATCGTACGATGCGCTTTGGCTTCGCATACAACATGAGATTGTATCTACCCGGTGTAATCGCTTTGCCCAGGTGATCGATTTAGACCGCGCCGTCGGCGAGCATTTGAAGGAACCCGATACCGAGGAGCTGTGTGAGCGCCTCAGCTCGCTAGGTCTCCGAGCACGGTCCGTGGACGACTCCCGCGCGCGGGAGATCCTCGGAGCTCGCGCTGGCGAGGGCGTGTACCGACGACTCGTGCGGGAAATCGTGAGTGATGGTCGCGAGGAGGGATAAAATGCCCAATGAGATGGATAGCCGAGCGGCACGTCGCATCGTCGAGGCGCTGCGGGCAGGCATTCCATCCTGCGAAGTGAGCAGCGTATTCACCGAGGGCCAGGCAAACCTGCTCCAGCGAAGTGGCGCCGACCTCACGCGCGTAGCTCAGGGCGAGAGCGCCTACCTGATTGCCCGCGGCCAATACGGCGAGGGAAAGTCGCACCTGCTCAGCGCGATTGAGAATATGGCTAGAGCCGAGCGCTTCGTGGTCAGTAACGTAGTGCTGAGCAAGGAGACACCCTTCAATCGGATAAATAAAGTATATCAGGCTGTTGCGCACAGTGTACGCGTGCCGGACCTTCCTCGCCCGGGATTCGAGGATCTCCTTCTTCGGATAGGCCCGGGTACACCACGCGCCGATGAAATTGCAGAATTTGCAGAGAAGCACCTCCACCCCAAGATTTGGTACGTGTTCAAGAACTATCTAAGTGAAGGGGACGGGCTGAAGCGAGCGCAGCTCTATGACGATCTGGCCGGGGCGTCGATGGCAATGCAGGATCTCAGAGCTATCCACCGCGGCAATTTCCACGAGGCAATGCGCTTCCCGCGCCGGTTTCTGATTCAGCAGGACACTCAGGACTACTTCCGCTTCCTGAGCTTCGTTTTTCGAAGTTCAGGGTACGCGGGCTGGGTCATCCTCCTCGACGAGGTGGAGCTGCTGAGCAAGCTGGGCATCGGGTCGCGGGCACAGGCGTACGTAAACTTGGCTACGCTTCTCGGCCTCAACGGCGATGTCACGGCGCTCTCAGGGGTGTACTTCGTGCTGGCCTTGGCCAGCCCGTTTGTGGAGGAGGCACTCTTATCCGGAGGGCGGCACGATCTGGCGCGCGTGCCGGAATGGCTCGCCGATCCTAGGCGGAGTCGTGCGGGTGACGTTAGCGCAGCGACGGCGGCAATGCAGGCGATCGCAGAGCAGAGCATACCGCTTGCGCCGATGACGGAGCAGAATATCGACACAATGCTGAAGCGGCTCGAGGCATTCCACGGCTCGGCATACGGATGGGACGACACGCTCAATGCGACTGCGGTGGAGATAAACGCCCTCGCGCTGGGCTCGAATCCCATTCGAACGACCATCCGAGCAGCTCTTGAGTACCTGGACCTGCTGTATCAGTACGGTGAGCCGCCAGATATCGAGGTGCGACGTCCTGACACTGGGTCGCTCGCTGAGGACACAAGCTTTGAGACGGACGACAGGGATAACAATTAGATACACGGGCCGCGGGGGACCTCGACGCTATCGCCTGCATCGTCCAGGGTAGCTCTGCACGGCTGGCCTAAGCTGATGTGCACTTTTCCTCACAAGTCGCTCCTCGGCACAGTTCACACCAAGCGTGTTTGCCTGCCTCAGGGCTGCCAGGCGGGCGTGGCCAGCGGCGACCAGAAGGCCTGGCTGCCGGGGCCGATCCGCCGCGGCGGCGCGCGGCCGTCGGCCGGGATGACGTAGATGCCCGGCGCCGCGGCGGGCAGCGGGCGGCCGTCGGCCACGTCCCAGCCCGCGGCCACCAGGGCCTGCCCATCCGGCGACCATACGGCGTTCGACTGCGCGTACTGGTCGAAGAAGGCGAAGGTCTGGAACTGCTCGCGCGTGGGCAGAAAACGTGCCAGGCGGCGGTCGCGCCGGCCGTCGGCCTCGACCACGTGCCAGGCGATGGCCTGGCTCGCGATGTCGAGGGCCATGTACGCGAGGCGCGTCCCGTCCGGCGACCAGAAGAAGCCGACGACCTGCTCGTCGGTCACGGGCCAGCTCGTCCCGCGCGCCACGTCGTGGACGCGGATGCCCTCGTAGACGTTCGGCAGGCCGGCCGCGGCGTCGGATACGGCGATGAGCGGCCCCACTGGCGACCAGACGAAGGCCGGCTCGGCGCCGCTCGACGTAACCGGGTACGTGGCGCCGTCGCGGGCGCGCAGCACGACCGCCGGGCCGTCTGGCTGGTGGATGCCGAGCGCCAGCCAGCGGCCGTCGGCCGACCATGCCGGCGCGCGGAAGCCGCTTGGCGTCAGGGCCAGGCGCTCGAGGCGCGGCCCGGCCTGCGAGGCGGCCCAGGTGGCCAGCGCGATCTGGGCCTCGGGATTGCTCTGCTGGTCGCCGCCGACGTGCAGCGCCGCCGAGCGCCCGTCGGGCGACCAGGAGACGTAGATCGGCTGGCCCTTGGCCAGCGGATACCACGGCCGGCTAGTGAGCGGGTCGCTCGCTAGCAGATGCAGCGTGTCCTCACCGAGGACGAGCAGCGCCAGCAGCCGCCCCTGGGGCTGCCAGGCGAGATAGATCGGCCCGCCCTGCCGCGCGGCCCAGATCTGGCGCGCTGTGCTGCCATCGAGGTTGGCGACGTGCACTGC
>JACQUS010000207.1 GCA_016210125.1 Chloroflexota bacterium
GCCTCGCCGAGCGCGACGGCTGAGGTCAGCCCGCCATCGGCCACCAACACGTGGCCGGTGACAAAGCTGGCGTCGTCGGAGGCTAGGAACGTGACCACGGCGGCGATCTCCTCCGGCCGCCCCAGCCTGCCGATAGGCGTCGCCCGCCGGACGGCCTCGCGGATGGGCGGCGACGCCTCGAGCATCGGCCGGTTCATCGGCGTCTCGACGACCCCGGGCGCGATGGCATTCACGGTGATGCCGAACGGCGCGAGCTCGGCCGCGAGCTGCCGCGTCAGGGCGATGACGCCGCCCTTCGAAGCGCAGTACGCCGGGTAGCCGAAGCCGATCATGCCGGAGATCGAGGCGATGTTGACGATGCGGCCGCCGCCCTGGCGCTTCATGGGTGCCACGGCATACTTGGTGCACAGGAACACGCCGGTGAGGTTGACGCCGATGACGTGCTGCCACTCCTCCAGCTCCGTGGTCTCGACCGACTTGCGCACGTTGATGCCGGCGATGTTGCCCAGCACGTCGAGCCGGCCGTAGGTCTCGATGGCCGTCGCGACGAAGCGCGCCGCGTCGGCCGGGCTGGCCACGTCGCCGCCGACGACCACTGCCTGCCCGCCGGCTGCGCGGACGGCCTCGGCCGTGGCCTGCGCCGCCTCGGGCCGCACGTCGGCCAGCACGAGCCGCGCGCCCTCCGCCGCGAAGCGCTCGGCCGTCGCGCGGCCGATGCCCGAGCCCGCACCGGTGATCAGTGCCACTTTGTCCCGCAAGCGCATGGCGCCTCCCCCCGCGTAGATAGGCGCAGTCTAGCACGCCCGGCCCGCGCGGCAGCATGCGGTCGCCGCGGCGCGGTGACCCCACCCCGACTCCTGTGACCAAGCCCCTGTAGGGGCCTCCCCGCCCACCTTACGCCCCCTCTCCAGCGCGGCTGGAGAGGGGGCCGGGGGGTGAGGCCAACCCCCGCTGCGCTCCGCGACACACTACAGCGCCACGTTCACCAGCAGGCCGCCCAGCGGCAGACCGGCCAGCGCGAGCGGCTCCACCTGCCGCTGCGCAACCTGGTAGCTGCGCAGCAGGCTGCTCACCGGCGCCGTCGGCGACGGCGCCAGCGGCCCCGGCCCCGTGGGCTCGGGCGTCGGCTCGACGAGGGCTACCGGCGGCTGCGCGGCCAGCGTGCCCGCCGACCGGTCGAGAAGGCTGGCGAAGCGCTCCAGCGCGCCGACGGTCGCCGCGGCGCTGCCCTCGGCCGACAGCGCGCGGGCAAGCGTGCTCTCGTCGACGACGAACTGGCCGCCGGCGCTGAGGCCCACGCCGGCGCTGGCAAGCGGCGTCACAGCCTCGTCGACTGCCCCAGCCAGCTCCAGCGCCATCTCAGGCCGAAGAGGGATGGCGAGTGCATTGCCGACGGCCTCGTTGAGCGCCTCAAGCGTCTGGCGGACGAGGGCCAGCACCTCGCTTTGCCGCTCGTCGCTCAAGCGCTCCAACGTCGGCGGCGCCACCGGGTCGTCGCGCGTCTCGCCGCCGGTCTGCTCGTCGCTGGCGGGCGTGCGCACGCGGTCGGCGCGCGTGTAGGCGACCAGGTCGCCGACGCGGTCGGACAGCGCGAAGCGGTTGGCCTCGCCGGGCTGCCGGGCGTCGAGACGCAGACGGGCGACGGCCGCGCCGCCGGCGCTGGCCTCCTCGACCGTGGCCCGTACGTCGGGCTGCGCGTCGTTAATGGCGCTGGCCGCTTTCGCCAGCAAGTCGCGATTCTTGTCCTCCGCGCGCACGGTGACGGCGAGCGCGTACTCCTGGCGCGTGTCGACGCGCAGGGTGAACTGGGCGATGCCGCTGCGGGCCTGATGGCGCACGTCGGCCAGGAGAGCACCACCGACGTTCTTCTGCGGCGTGCCGCCGGCGGAGCTGCGCGTGCTAGCGAGGAACAGCGCCGTCCCGGCCGGCTGTGCCGTGGGGGCCGGCAGGATGCCGGCGAGGCGCGCGCTCAGCTCGCCGGCGCGGGACTGCAGGCCGGTGGCGGCGCGCAGAAAGCCCAGGAGGCCCTTCGCCGTCTCGCTGCCAGCGCGCCGCGCCTGCTCCGCGAGCCGCGGCGAGGCGGCCAGCACCGCGGAGGGGAAGAGCAGCCGCTCGTGCTGCTCCGCCGGCCCGAGGGCACTCTGGAGGGCGTTGGCGACGAGCGTCTGCGCCTGGGCGAGCAGCGAGGTGCCGGCCAGGCGACCCGAGGGGTTAGTCGATACGTCACGAACCGAGAGCGCAATCGTGGCCACGTGGCCTCACCTGCACCGGGCACTGGGCCTCCGTGCCTCGTGCAAGCGGCGATGCCTGCCAGCCGTCCCTTGCTGCGCTCGTGTGATTCAACTCATGTGATTCATTGTAGCAGGTTGTCAAGACGTCGTCCATCGAACCGGGCGCGGGGTGCCCTGTTTACACTCTTTTTACCCTGGCGCCTGCCAAATCTTGAGCTTGGTCATGCACACTCAGGGTAGCTCGACGCGCGCGATGGCGAGCACAATGCGCAGGAGTATCCCATGAGTAGGACACGTATCCTTGGCTTGGCAGGCGCTGGACTGATCGCCGGCGCCCTGGTACTCGGCGGCGCCGGCTTCGTCGCCGCCCAGACACCGCCGAATCCCGGCGTCGCGGGGCCGGGTGGCCGCGGGCCGGCGCTGATGCAGGAGCACGGCGGGCGCGGGCCTATGGCCGGCCGACACGCCGCGCAGCAGGGCACGGAGCGGCACGCGCAGGTGCAGGCGGCGGTCGCCGAGGCGCTGGGCCTCACCGCCGAACAGCTCCAGGCGGAGCTAGCGGCCGGCAAGACCGTCCCGCAGATCGCCCAGGAGCGCGGCGTCGATCTGGCGAAGGTGCACGAGGCGGCCCGCGCGGCACACCCGTCCGGCGGCCAGCACGGCCAGGGCCAAGGCCACCGCGGCGCGGCAGGCGGGCCGGGCGCGAGCTGCCACGAGTAAGGCGCTCCGACCAGTGCGCGCCTAGCCTTCTTGGTCCCGCTGCGGGGCGGCGCCCGGCTGCCGTTCGCCGGGCGCCGCCCCGCTCGCACCGGGGCCGACCCCTCGTATACTCAGTGGGACGATGCATCAACGCGTCGCGCGCGGCGGCGGTATACCGTGCGGACGCCGCGACCAGGCACGTGATCGGGGAGCGGAGGACGATCGTGTGGAGATGGCTCAGCATACCCGCGCTGGCGCTGGTGGCCTCCCTCACGGCGGGCTGCACGGGGAGGCTGGATGAAGATCATCCGCCGCCGGCCGCCCAGACGCAGCCCTACGCCGAGCTCGCAGGCCGTCCGATCAAGGCCCTGGCGCCGGAGCGGGTGGCAGACCTGCTGGCCGGGCGCGGCGCGGGCTATGCGCTGGCGGCCGAGCTCAACCACTACCCAGGCCCGACACACGTGCTGGACCTCGCCGCGCGGTTGCAGCTCCGATCGGACCAGGAGCAGCGCGTGCGGGAGGTCTTCACGGCCATGCAGGAGGACGCACGGCGGTACGGCAAACAGCTCGTGGACTTGGAGGCAGAGCTGGACCGCGCTTTCAGCGGAGGCGCGATCAGCCGCGCCGAGCTCGCGCGCCTCACGGCGGACATCGCCGCGACCGAGGGTCGAGTCCGTGATGTCCACTTGGCGGCGCACCTGGAGATGAAAAGCGTCCTTACCGCGGAGCAGGTCGCTCGCTACGACGAGCTGCGCGGCTATGCGGCGACCGGCGCCGCCGGGTCGGCCGGTGACGACGGGCGTCCCACCGGCGAGCACAGCGGCGACCACCAGCGCCACTGATACCAGGGCTGCCCCGACGAGCAAGAGTTCGGGAAGAAAGGGTATTACTCGACGTAGCCCAGGCGGCGGTCCAAAGCCACCAGCACCGGGTCGCGCTCGGCCGGCGGCCCGTAGCCGCCGCCGCCGGCGGTCTCGATCTGGATCACCTCGCCGGCCTGCATGGTGCAGTTCGTCTTGCCGCGCAGCTCGCGCTCTCGCGGCGTGCCGGGGTTCAGCACGACGCGCAGCCGGCGGCCTGGCTCGCCACCGAAGAGGCCGTAGGGCTGGAACACTGTGCGCTCGGCCACCGTGGTGAGCTGCGCCGGCCCTTCGAGGACGCGGATGGCGCGGCACAGGCCGAGGCCGCCGCGGTGGCGGCCGGCCCCGCCGCTGTTGGGCACGAGGCTATAGCGCTCGATGAGGAAGGGGAACGACGCCTCCAGCGCCTCCATGGGCGTGTTCATGGTGTTGCCCATGGTCGTCTGCGTACCGCTGATGCCGTCCCAGGCCGCCCCGGCGCCGTGGCCGCCGCCGTGCGTCTCGTAGGAGATGTAGCCAGGCCCGCCGACGATCAGCACGCCGGACGAGCCGTGGCACGAGGCAGTGACGCGGTCGGGCAGGGCCGGAGCCAGCGCGCGGTAGATGGCATCGACCACGCGCCGCGAGGTCTCGTGGTTGCCGCAGACAACCGCCGCGCCCGGGTGCGGATTGAGCAGCGTGCCCTCGGGCACGACGACGCGGAACGGCCGGTAGCAGCCGTCGTTGGTCGGGATGTCCGGGCCGAAGAGTGACTTGGCGGCGTAGAAGACCGCCGACTGGGCGATGAAGCGCGTCGTGTTGACCGGGCCCTCGGCCTGCGGATCGCTGCCCGTGAAGTCGAAGGTCGCCTCGTCGCCGCGCACGGTCACGCTCACGGCGATGCGCACCGGCTCGTTGCCGATCCCGTCGTCGTCCATCCAGTCCTCGCCCTGGTACACGCCGTCCGGCACCTCAGCCACCGCCGCGCGCATGAGCTGCTCGGCCTCGGCCAGGAAGCGCGCGAAGCAGGCGCGCATCGTCGCCAGACCGTAGCGCGCGGTGACCTCCAGCAGGCGGCCGGCGGCCACCTCGCACGCCGAGCGCTGGCCGTAGATGTCGCCCTCGCGCTCCTCGCGCCCACGCACGTTCAGCAGGATGACCTCTAGCAGCGTGCGGTCGACCCCGGCGGCGCTGAAGACCCGCAGCGGCGGGAACTGGATGCCCTCCTGGTAGATCTCGCGCGCCGTGGTGTAGTAGCTGCCAGGCACGGCCCCGCCCACATCGGGCCAGTGGGCTAGGGCGATGGCGAAGGCCAGCAGCTCGCCGTCGTAGAAGATGGGCTTGATGGCCTTGACGTCGGGTAGGTGATTACCGCCGACGGTGAGCATGTTGGTGAGGTAGATGTCGCCGGGCTCCAGCGGCGCGTCGCCGAGCCAGCGGCGGAACTCCTTGACCGTCGCGGCCATGACCCCGAGATGGATGGGGATGTCGCGGCCCTGGGCGATCAGCCGTCCCTCGGCGTCCGTCAGCGCACAGGAGAGGTCGCCGGCCTCTTTCAGCAGCGGCGCGCGCGCCGTGCGCATGAGGATGTAGCGCATCTCCTCGGCGATGGAGTAGACGGCGTTGCGCACGACCTCGAGGGTGATCGGATTGACGTCCATCTCTCCGCTCCGGTGAACATTGCTTACAGCCGGCGCTGCCCTGCCCCACCCCAACCTGGATTCCCAGAGGTCGCCTCGGGCGACCTCTGGACTCCCCCGCGCCGCTCCACTGCCATCTCTTCCCCCTCTTCTGCTCGCGGGAGAGGGGGACCGAGGGGCTGAGGCCGCCTCGCCCGCTCATGAACTTAGGCTCGCAGGTGCACCCCGCCGCAGCGCATCAGCCGCGCGGGCGCAGACCGACCGTCGGTCTGGCTGCGGCCCTGCACCGGCGGCGCGTGTCACCCGCGCGGGCGCAGGCCGACCAGCGCGGCGAAGCGCTCCATGCCCGCCAGGTCCTGCGGCGCGCGCGAGCCGGTGGTGAAGTCCAGCGCCAGCTCGCTCACGCCGAGGCGCTCCAAGGCCGCGATGTGCGCGCGCACGGCGTCGTCCGCGCCGGCCAGCTCGTGCGGCTGCGCGTCCGGCGCGCCAAGGCGCACGTTGAGCTGCGCGCTGACGCGCAGCGTCTCCGGCGCGCGACCGGCGGCGCGGGCCAGGTCGCGCAGCTCGGCGATGCCGGCCTCAAGTTGGGCCACCGTCAGGTGCACCGCGTGCCAGCCATCACCCAGGCGCACGGCGCGGCGCCGCGCCGCCGGCGAGTTGCCGCCGACGAGGATCGGCGGGTGCGGGCGCTGCACCGGCTTGGGGAAGGCGCGCACCGGCGGCAAGGTGCACGAGTCTCCGGCAAAGGTGCTGGTCTCTTCGGTCCACAGCGCCTTCCAGATCAGGATGTGCTCGTCGGTGACCGCCCCGCGCTTGGCGAACGCCGCGCCGGCGCCGAGCGCGGCGAACTCCTCGGCCATCCAGCCGATGCCCACGCCGACGACGAGCCGCCCACCGCTCAAGGCATCGAGGGTGGCGAGCTGCTTGCCCGTCAGCACGGGGTTGCGCTGCGGGGCAATGATCACGCTGGTGCCAAGACGCACAGCGCTCGTACGGCCGGCCACGTAGGCCAGCGTCGCCAGCGTCTCGAAGGCGTTCTCGCGCCCGGTGAGCGTGTAGCTGCTGGCCTGCTGGTACGGGTACTCGGCATCGAAGCGCACTGGCACGACGACGTGGTCGGTGGACCACACCGCGTCGTAGCCCAGGCGCTCCGCGAGCAGCGCGCCGGCGATGAGGCTCTCGCTGCTGGCGTTGGGGCCACGCGTGTCGAGGATGACGCCGTAGCGCATGGGCCTCCCCCTACCCGCCGGTGATGTGCAGGCTGCCGTACTCGTCGACGGAAAGGCGCTGGTCGGGATAGACGACGGTAGTCGACCAGGCCTCCTCGATGGCCGCCGGGCCGGCGATCGCCTCGCCGGGCACGAGGCGGTCGCGGTCGTAGACCGCCAGCTCGACCGCGCCGGCCTCCGGGAAGTAGGCCGGCCGCCGGCCCACCAGCGCCTGCCCGGGCCGGCCCTCCGGCAGGCGGGGCAGCTCAGGCACGGCCGTCGGCACTACGGCCGCCACCCGCAGGTTCACACACTCGACCGGCTGCGGCGTGGCGTAGGCATAGCGCAGCTCGTGCAAGGCGTCGAAGGCTCGCCGGATGCGTGCCGGGTCGAAGCCCGCCGCGCCGTCCGCCAGCGCGACCTCCAGCTCGTAGTTCTGCCCAACGTAGCGCAGGTCGACGCTGCGGCGCACCTGCACCGCGCTCGGCGCGTAGCCCTCGGCGCGCAGCTCGTCGAGCGTGCGCTCCTCCAGCGCGCGGAAGACGTCGGCCAGCTCCCCGGCGCTGATGGCCTCGAGGCGCGCGAAGTGCGTTTGGACGCGGTCGTAGCGCAGGTCGGAGACCAGGCAGCCATAGGCCGAGAAGACGCCGGAGAGCACGGGCACCACGACTCGCGGCACATTCAGCTCCTGCGCCAGGCGCCCGGCGTGCACTGGGCCGGCGCCGCCGAAGGCCACGAGCACACAATCGCGCAAATCGTAGCCGCGCTGCACGGAGACCAGCCGCAGCGCGCGCAGCATGTTGGCGTTGGCAATCGCCGCGATGCCCGCGGCGGCCTCCAGCCGGCTCATACGGTAGCGCTCGGCGACACAGTCGACCGCCTGTGCGGCGAGCGCCGGCTGCACGCGGATGCGCTCGCCCCAGACGCCGATGGGCGAGAGGTAGCCGAGCACCAGATCGGCATCAGTCACCGTCGCCTCGGTGCCGCCCTGGCCGTAGCACGCCGGGCCGGGCATGGCCCCGGCGCTCTGCGGCCCGACCTTCAGCGCCCCCGCCGCATCGGTCCAGGCCAGCGAGCCGCC
>JACQUS010000212.1 GCA_016210125.1 Chloroflexota bacterium
CCATCGAGGAGCTCGGCGAGCGGCTAGGCATCGACCGCGAGGGCTTGGCGACGACGGTGCGCGAGTTCAACGCCGCCGTGCAGCCGGGCAGCTTCAATCCCACCATCAAGGACGGCAAGCGGACCGTGGGCATCCATCCGCCCAAGTCCAACTGGGCGCTGCCCATCGACACGCCGCCCTTTGTCGGCTACGCGGTGACCTGCGGCATCACGTTCACCTTCGGCGGGCTGCGCATCAACACGCGCGGGCAGGTGCTCGACACGATGGACCAGCCGATCGCGGGTCTGTACGCTGCTGGGGAGCTGGTGGGCGGTCTGTTCTTCGACAACTATCCGGGCGGCACCGGGCTGACGGCCGGCGCGGTCTTCGGCCGCCTGGCGGGCGGCAGCGCCGGCGAGGACGTCAAGAGGTCGGCGTAAAGACGCGCCGGTCGACCGGCGGCGCTCGATGGGGGGCCGGATGGGCACCTTTCGCGTCCCATTCGAGCTAGGGGACCCTGCGGGCGAGCGCTGGGTGACGGTCGAGGGGTTGGTCGACGCCGGCTCGACCTATACGTGGGTCCCGCGCGACGTGCTCGCTGCTCTGGGCATCCGGTCGGTCGAGCGCTTCCCGTTTCTCCTCGCCGATGGTCGGACCATCGAGCGCGACATCGCCGAAACACGCGTGCGCCTCAACGGCCGCGTACGCACCACCTTGGTCATGTTTGGCGACGAGGGTGGTATGCCACTCCTCGGCGTTGTGACGCTGGAGCAGTTCGGACTCGGCGTGGACCCGGTGAAGCGCATCCTCATGCCCGTGCCCGGGCTCGCGCTGCGGGCCGCAGCGTACGGCGGCACGAGCAGCCGCGACGGCGAGCGCTGAGGCGTCAGTCGGCGCGGTGGTGCTCACCGTTGCGCCGCGGGGTCGGCACGTCGCAGCGACCGATGCGGCCCAGTGCGCGCCACGACATGCCGTTGAGCGGCGCGCTCCAGACGATGCTGCCGATGCTGTCGAGCAGCGCGGCCACGGGCAGGCCATCGGGACGCGTGCCGAGCACGGCGCGCAGCTTGTCATTCTGGTCCCAAAAGCTCAGGCCGGGGGTACCGTCGCCGGCGACGGACAGCTCGGCTCGCAGGCGGTCGCCGGCATCCCACAGGCCCACGAAGGGCGTCCCGTCGCTCGCCGCGCCGGCCATAGTGCGCAGCCGCTCGTTCCGGTCCCAGAACGTGAGCCCCGCCGCGCCGTCGGCGCGCACGAACAGACCGGCGCGCACGTGGCCCTCGCGGTCGAGCAGGGTGATGCGCGCCGCGCCATGGGCGTCGACGCCCAGGTGCAAGCGCGTCTCCCCGCGCTCGTCGACCAGCTCGAGGCTGGTCACCCGCGATGCACGCGCGTTGGTCGCCCACCAGGCGACGGGAAGCAAGATGAGGCCCGATGCGACGATCGCCACGGCGGCGGACAGCACGATAACGTCCGTCATGCGTTCACCTCGTGGGGCGTCTGCGACGGACTTTAGCTGCCGGTGGTTGGGCGGACCGTGGAGAAGGCGGTGCCGAAGCGGTTTACGACGACCCAGGGGAGCGCCGCCGGTGCGGCATACCGGCGACGCGGTGGGCGCTGAAGTGAGCGAAGCCTAGCGCCGGGCTCCGCGGAGCGCGAGCCCGAGCGCCGAGAGCAGAGCGCCCAGACCCAAGGCGGCGAACAGGGCCACCGGCGACCCGCCAGTGCGCGGCAGTTGGGTGGGCTGCTGCACGCGCCGCGCCTGCTGCCAGGCGACGAACTGCGCTGTCTGCGGGTCGCTCAAATCCTGGACGCGTCGTAGGATGGCGATCCTGCCATCGCGAAACTCGGCCGTTGCGCTGGCGACGATTCGTTCCACACCCGCTGCGCGGATGTTGTCCGTTCGCGTCTCGATGCGGAAGGTCACCGTGTTGCCGGAAACTTGCAGGTTGGAGATCGTCTGGCGGCGATGTACGGCCACACCGCCTTCTAGCTCCCGGCGAATAGCTTCCTTGCCCACACACGCCGGCCGACAGGTAGCAACCTCGAAGACTGCATCGTCGGTGAACGACTCCAATGCCGCGGCCGCGTCGTCGCGGTTGCGGGCCTCATAGTGCTGCCGCAGCAATCCCGTGAGCCGCTGGAAGTTGAGGAACGTGGCCGTCTGCGGGTCGTTCGTGTCGAATCTGACGCGGAAGGCGACGAATTTGTCGCCGCGCACCTCCACCGTCACCGAGTTGACGATGCGCTCGACTCCGGCCGCACGGATGGCGTCACCGCGCAGCTCAAGGCGGACGGTGACGGCATTGCCGGACACTTGGCTGTCCGTGATCGTGGTCTGCACCTTGGCAGCCACCTGACGCTCGATCTCCCGCTGGATGGCGGCCTTGCCAGCACACCGATTTGGCGAGCACAGGCCAGCG
>JACQUS010000213.1 GCA_016210125.1 Chloroflexota bacterium
GATCCGTTCGTGCGCACGCCCAGCTCGGCCGCGCGGCAGATTCCCGCGCGCATGGTCGAAGCCGAGGTCGAGGGCACCGAGCGCTTCGAGACCACCGGCCGGCGCGACGTGGCAGGAGCCGCGGCGCAGGGCGCGGTGACCTTCGCCAACCGTGGCCCCGAGGCCGTGCGCGTCCCGCAGGGCACCGTGGTGCGCTCAGCCAGCGGCGCGCGCTACGCGACGGGTCGGGAGGTCGAGGTGCCGCCGGGGCTGCTGGCGACGGCGCAGGTCACCGTCGTAGCCCTCCAGCCTGGGCCGACGGGCAACGCCGCGCCGCTGCAGATCAACCGCCTCGAGGGCGAGCTGGGCGAGCGCTTGGCGGTCACCAACGAGCGAGCCATCAGCGGTGGGGGCGTCAAGCAGGCCGCCGTGGTCGCGCCGGAGGATGTCGAGCGGGCACGCCGGGCGCTGCTCGCACGGCTGGAGCGCGAGGCGGCCAACCAGCTCCTGGGCCGCCGGCGCGAGGGCGAGATCCTGCCGCCGGAGACCATCCGCACGACGGTGCTCGACCAGCAGCATGACCGGCAGGTGGGCGACGAGGCCGACGCGCTGACCATGCGCCTGCGCGTGCGCACGGCCGGAACCGCGTTCTCCACGCAGGACATGGCCACCGTCCTGGGCGAGGTGCTACGAGCGCGCGGTGCCGATCTGGCGCCGGGCATGCTCACGCTGCGCACCAGGACGCCGGAGGTCGTGCGCGTGGACGGGCAGGCGGTCGTCGTCGCCGTCCAATTCAGCGGCACGGCGCCGACGCCGGTGGACGTGAAGGATGTGGAGCAGCGGCTGCGCGGTCTCGACGTCGAGGACGCGCGAGCCTTCCTGCAGCGCGAGCTGACGCTAGCGCGTGCGCCACAAGTGGAGATTCGACCCGACTGGGCCAGCCGCGCGCTGCGCGTCCAGGTCATCGTCGAGCCGGCAGCGCGCGTCGATGGCCCGTGAGCGCTATGCGCTGCCTGGCGCTCGACGTCGGTGAGCGGCGGATCGGCCTGGCCACGGGCGACAGCGCGCTCGGGTTGGCGACGCCGCTGGCCGTGCTCACGCGACGCGGGCTGGAGCGCGACCTGGCGGCGATCGAGGCGGCGGCGCAGCAGTCAGGGGCCGAGGCGGTAGTCGTCGGCCTGGCTCAGCCGCCGGACGAGCCGCCGCTGCCGCGCACGGCCGCCGTGCTGCGGCTCGTGGAGGCGCTGCGCGCACGGCTGGCTGTGCCGGTGCTCACCTGGAGCGAGGCGTACACGACGTACGAGGCGCTGGAGCGCCGGCGGGCGCTGGGCCGGCGCGGGCGGCGCTTGCGTGCGGGCATCGACGCCGAGGCCGCCGCGATCCTGCTGGAGAGCTACTTTCGCGCCGGATCGGCCTGAAAGGAGATGCGCGATGGGCGGCGATCTCGTCGTGGCCGTAGACCTTGGCGGAACGCGCTACCGTGTGGCGCTCATCGCCGCGGACGGCGAGCTGCGCGCGCGGGTGAGCGGGCCGACGCCCGCGGACCGCGGCCCGAGCGCGGTCCTGACGCAGGTCCACGATGCCGTCGCTGCCCTGGTGCGCGACGCGGGCTGGGAGGCGGTGGCGGCCGTCAGCCTGGCGGTGCCGGGTCCGGTCGATCCCTGGACCGGCGTGGTGCGCCAGGCCCCGAACCTCCCCGGCTGGTTCGAGGTGGACGTGAGGGGCTTCTTCGCGCAGCGCGTGCCCACGCGAGTCCTCGTGGGCAACGACGCTAATCTGGCGGCGCTCGGCGAGCAGCGCTTTGGCGCCGGGCGAGCGACGCGCGACCTCATCTACCTGACGGTCAGCACGGGCATCGGCGGAGGGGTAATCGTCGACGGGCGCTTGCTGCTGGGCACGCACGGCTTAGCCGGCGAGCTGGGGCACGTGGCGCTCGATCCCAGCGGGCCGCCGTGCTCCTGCGGCAACGTGGGCTGCCTCGAGCGGCTGGCCTCGGGCACGGCCATCGCGCACCGCGCGGCGATGGAGCTACGGGCGGGCGTCGCGCCGGCGCGCCTCGCCGCGCTGGCTAGCGATCCCGACGCGGTGCGCACCGAGGACGTGGCCGCCTGGGCGGCGGCCGGCGAGCCGTTCGCGCGCCGGCTGATCGCCGACGCGGCGACGTGGCTGGGCATCGGCGTCACCGGGTTCGTACACATCTTCAATCCGGAGATGGTCGTCATCGGCGGCGGCGTCTCGCGCATCGGCGATCTGCTGTTCGACACGGTGCGCGCCGTCGTGGCAGCGCGGGCAATGCCGGCGTTCCGCGAGGGGCTGCGCATCGTGCCGGCGGCGCTGGGCGACGACGCCGGCCTCTACGGAGCGACGGCGGCGGCGCTCGACCATACCGCCGGATAGTAGCCAGCGCGTCGGCGCGACGACGGCCAGCGCCGCTGTGGCCGCTCAGTGTGCTCGCGGCCAGGCCACCTCGCGTCGGCCGCTCGGATCGGCGATCGCTCTAGCCCAGGGCGGCGTGCGCCAACGTCAGACGCGCGCCGGCATCAGGGTGCGGAGTATGGCGATGAGCATGACCGCGCCGACGAAGGCCACGACGATGCTGCCGATGAAGCCCGCCTGGCCGGCGACACCCAGCAGGCTGAAGATGAAGCCGCCGATGAACGCGCCGACCAGGCCGATGATGATGTCGCCGACGATGCCATAGCCGCCCCCACGCATCACGACGCCAGCTAGCCAGCCGGCGATGAGCCCGACGATCAGCCAGGCCACGATCCCACCGGGGTCGAGTGTCATGACCGCAGACCTCCCGCCTTGCAGCCCGCGCCGCCGGCCGCGCGCCACGCGGCGCGTCGTTCACCAATAAACACGCGGTCCAGTTGACATATGTTTCGCAGGGCCGCGCGGGCGGGCCGGGGCCACCGTCATGAGCAAGCGATCCTGACGAAGTGGTATGCGGAAGTCTGCACAGCGGGTCGCGCGGCCCGCGGCTGGGCCGTCCGGCGCGCGCGTGGTGGTCGGCGGCCGGGGGCCGGGCCGGTCCTGTGGCAACCGCGGCGCAGTGTAGGGGCCGGTGCCTACCGCAAGGCTGGCTCGGGCAGCGGCCGCTGCGCGAGGTCCGCCTCGTAGCGGGTGAACAGCTCGCCCCAGGGCGTGCGGAGCATGGCCCGCACGCGGCGGCGGCCGACGAGCGGGTACCAGTACACGTCGTGGTAGAGCCGTGACGCCAGGTACGACCACGGCACGATAGCCGTGCGTAAGAGGAAGTGCTCCAGCGGCTTCAACGGGCCCCAGTAGATCAGCTTCTGCCCGCGACTGGCGAAGGTGTCCTGCTGCGCCCGGAAGCGCCAGCTCTCGCCGCTGATGTCGTCTCCGAGCACCTCGATCTGCCGCGGATCGCCGACGCCGAGCCCGCGGTCGTGCGCCAGGCGGATGAAGCGAATGCTCAGCGGATCGAAGCCCATGAGCCGCGCGGCGATGGCGTCGATGGCCACCTGGTCGGCGCTGGCGAGGATGACGTTCTTCACGTGCGGGCGCATGGCACGCGGCCCCGGCCCATCACCGGCGAAGGTGCCGTCCATGACGGCGAAGAGACCGGCGTGGATGTCTTTCTGGATGGTCAGGAGGTCGACGAGGGTCTCGTGGATGACGGCGTGTGTCCAGTGGCGCCGCTCGTGCAGCAGCCCTCCGAAGGCGTTCTTCATCGCGCCGGTCATCGTCGTGAAGACGTGGGTCTTGGCCGTCGGTAGGTGGACGATGTTCGTGCCGACGAGCACGCGGGGGATGTGCAGGCCCTCGGGGAACACCTGATCGAGCACCAGCAGGGGCGTCTTGGACCGGTAGCGCATCCACTCGACGCCCGGCTCGTTGAGGTGCACCGTCGGGACGCGGTAGTGATCGGTCACGATCTTGTGCTTGTTGTTGACCTCGCCCAGGCGGTCGTCGACGACGACAGTGCGGTTGTGCACGCCGAGCAGCTCGTTGGGCCGGCGGTCGGCGTGCAGCAGCGCGCGGATGACGCCCTCGAGCTGCCAGGGCGCGGTAGAGCAGGCAGGGTAGTAGAGCTGCCAGGAGATGTTGATCTTCAGCAGCGTCGGGGCGCCTGAAGGCAGCGCCTGGCGGTATCCGGCAAGGTCCATCAGGCGCTCGTAGTCATCGAGCACCGTCGCGGGCGTGGTGTGGAGGACGGCGACTTTGGCGTTCACGGCGAAGTGGCCTCATGGGCAGGGACGCGGTCGCCTCGCAGGCGCCGGTGCCATTCTACCACGCGCCGGCGCGTTAACAGGATCGGCGTGGTCGCCTTCGACCACGCCGATCCTGGGAGGAGAGGAGAGGATGGGGGATGGCCTCACGGGCGCGCGCAACAAAATCCCCGAGCGCGGTTCGCCTCGGGGACCGGCTCTCCTTCGCCTTGCCTACGGGGTTAGCTGACGGGTTCGGGCCGAAAGAGCTGCCCTACGCGCCGCGACGGCGCGATTCACCCCACGTTATGGGTCCCCCGTTCCCCAGAGGGATTCGGCCGTATTCGATTACCCTTATAATAGCGCGGAGTGGTGGCCTTGTCAAGACCTCCGTGCCGCAATGTTGCAAGATTCGTCGCGCGCGGCGCGGCCGTCATCTGCGGACGACATGCGCCGCCAGAAGGAGACGGGTGGTGACGCTACAGCCCACGGCGACCATCGACGAGGTCCGGCGCCTCTTCCCTGTGACGCGCGAGTGGGCCTACTTCGGCCACTGCGCTGTTTCGCCGCTGTCCCTGCCAGCCGCCGAGGCCATGCGCGTCTTCATCGACGATCGCCTACACCGCGGCATCGCCGGCCTGGGCGACCACGGGCTGGCCGTCTTCGCCGACCGGGCGCGCGAGCGCGCGGCGCGGCTGATCGGCGCGGCGCCGGAGGAGATCGCGCTGGTCCAGAACACCGTGGTCGGCGTCAACATCGTCGCCCAAGGGCTGGACTGGCAGCCCGGCGACACCGTCGTCACCGCCGACGTCGAGTTTCCGGCCAACTACTTCCCGTGGGCCAACCTGGCCGACCGTGGCGTGCTGGTCAAGCTCGTGCGCGAGCGCGACGGCCGCGTGCCGGCCGACGACGTGCTGGCGGCTATCGACGACCGAACGCGCGTGGTCGCGCTGAGCTTCGTCGAGTTCACCAACGGCTACCGCAACGACCTGGCGACCATCGGCCGTGCCTGCCGCGAGCGTGGCGTGCTCTTCGCCGTGGACGCCATCCAGGGGCTCGGCGCGCTGGAGATGGACGTCGCCGCGCAGTGCGTCGACTTTCTTGCCGCCGGCGGGCACAAGTGGCTGCTCGGCCCCATCGGCACGGGCATCTTCTACTGCCGACGGGCGCTGCTCGACCGGTTGCGAGTGGCGTTCCTCGGGCACAACAGCATGGTCCGCCGGCCGGAGTACCTGCCGCACGTGTACGACCTGTGGCCCGATGCGCGGCGCTTCGAGGGCGGCGCGCAGAACTCCCTCGGCGTTGCCGGCCTGGCCGCCAGCATCGACCTGCTGCTGGGCCTCGGCCCGGCGGCCGTCGAGCGCCGCGTGCTGGAGCTGACGGACTACGTGATCGCCGGGCTGCGCGAGCGCGACTGCGAAGTGCTCAGCCCGCTGGGCGCGCGCGAGCGCTCGGGCATCGTGGCCTTCCGCAGTCGGCGCACGCCGACGCCGGCGCTGGTGCGGCGGCTCGCCGAGCAGCGCATCTTCGTTGCGCCGCGTTCCGGCGGCATCCGCGTCGCGCCGCACGTCTACAACCGTGAGGAGGAGCTGGACCGGCTGCTGGCGCTGGTGCCGTAGAGCGCTTCTCGCAAGCATTGAGCGTGCGGCCGGGTGAGGGGCCGTAGGGTCGGGGCTTGTCCCCGCCCGAACCCCATCGGCGGGGGACAGGCCCCCGCCCTACGTCTCGACGCTCGCTCACCTGCTGGATTCCTGCGAAATCTGCCCTAGGGCCGGCGGTCTCAGGTCAGACGCTTCGCCGGCGGCCGACATATGCTGGCATCAGTGCCCTGGCGAGACCGTGCTCGGCCCGGCCGCCCCGGCGGCGTCGTCGCCCTCGGTGAGTAGAATCCCAAGTCGCCGCAGCTCGTCGATCGCGCGCTGGATGGCCTCCGGACGCCGCGCCTCGACGGTGTGCAGGTGCACGCCGTCCGTCAGCGACGACAGCAGCGGCGCTTTCGTCTCCTCCATGCGGCGCATGAACTCGGCCACGTCGTCGCGTGTCTCGATCATGAGCAGTCCCCGCTGCTCGCCGTAGAGCGGATGCTCGACGATGGTGTCCACGACGCGGAGGCCGCGGTCGACGAGCGCCATCAGCTCGTCGGCCGTGCCGGCGCGGTCGTGGCGCACGGCGATCACGGACCGATGCACGTCCGGCTCGTGCCCGGCCACGGCCGTGTAGCCCTGCGGGGTGGCCAAGATGCCAGCACCTTTGGCACGCAGCAGGGCGATGTCCTGGACCACGACCTGGCGGCTTACGCCGAATCGGCTGGCGAGTTCGGCGCCAGTGATGGGCGTACGCGCGTCGTGCAGCAGGCGCAGGATCTGCTCCCGCCGCTCCTTCCCAGTCATGCTCCTTACTCCTCGCGGCGCTGGTCGCCATACCGGTCGCAGTCGGGCAAGACCTTGTGGCCCCGCGCACGTGCCCCGCCCCTCGCGGCGACGGGCGGCCGCTGCGATTATCCGGGAAGTGTGGGCCTACTCGCAATTGGGGACGACGTACGCACGTGAGCGGCCGAGAGCCGGTGTATAATGCGCTCGCATAGGAGGACAAGCGTGCGTCGGACGCACTCTTGCGGCGAGCTGCGCCCGGTGCACGTCGGGCAGCGCGTGACGTTGCAGGGCTGGGTGCACCGCCGCCGCACGCATGGTGGGCTGATCTTCGTCGACCTGCGCGACCGCAGCGGCATCGTGCAGATGGTCTGCAACTCGCAGCGCTCTCCGGAGGCGCTGGAGATTGCTGAGGCCGTGCGCGTCGAGTACGTGCTGGAGGTCGCCGGCGAGGTCGCGCGGCGGCCGGCCGGCAGCGAGAATCCCGACCTGGCCACCGGCGAGGTCGAGGTGCTCGCCGACGCCATGCTCGTTTTGAATCCCGCTCGCACGCCGCCGTTTGAGATCAACCAGGATGGCGAGGTCGACGAGACGCTGCGCCTGCGCTACCGCTACCTCGACCTGCGCCGCGAGCGTATGCGCGACATCATCCTGCTGCGCCATCGCATGAACCAGTTTCTGCGCACCTGGCTTGGCGCCCACGACTTCGTCGAGGTCGAAACGCCGATCCTGGTGCGCGAGACGCCCGGCGGTGCTCGCGAGTTCCTCGTGCCCAGCCGAGTGCACCCGGGCGAGTTCTACGCGCTGCCCCAAGCGCCGCAGCAGTACAAGCAGCTCCTGATGGTGGCCGGCTTCGACCGCTATTTTCAGATCGCGCGCTGCTTCCGCGACGAGGACCTGCGCGCCGACCGGCAGCCGGAGTTCACGCAGCTCGACCTGGAGCTGTCGTTCGTCGAGCAGGAGGACATCCTCCAGATCGTCGAACGCCTGCACTGCGAGCTGGTTGAGGCGCTCACCGCGAAGCGCCTGCTCCAGCGGCCCTTCCCTCGCCTGACCTTCGCCGAGAGCATGGCGCGCTTCGGCACGGACAAGCCCGACCTGCGCTGGGCGCTTGAGCTGGTGGACGTCGGCGCGATCGTCGCAGACAGCGGCTTCGAGGTCTTCCGCGCGGCCCTGGCCACGAGTGGCCAGGTCAAGGCGCTGCGCGCACCGGGCTGCGCCGCCTACTCGCGGCGCGAGCTGGACGAGCTGACGCGCTTTGCCCAGGCGCGCGGCGCGAAGGGACTGGTGACGATGTCCCTGACCGCCGAAGGCGTACGCTCGCCCATCGCCAAGTTTCTATCGCCCGCGGAGCAGCAGGCCATCCTCGCGCGCGTCGGCGCTGAGGTCGGCGACCTGGTGCTGCTGGTCGCCGACAGTGCGGATGTCGTCGCGGCGGTCCTGAGCGACCTGCGGGTGGAGATCGCTCGCCGCCTTGGGCAGCTCGACCCGCACGTGATGGCCTTCTGCTGGATCGTCGACCCGCCGCTGGTCGAGTGGAACGCCGACACCCAGAGCTGGCAGGCCAAGCACCACCAATTCACCATGCCCGAGGTCGAGGATATCTCGCTGCTCGACCAGGACCCTGGCCGCGTCCGCGCGCAGCAATACGATCTCGTCTGCAACGGCTACGAGCTGGGCGGCGGCAGCGTGCGCATTCACCGGCGCGACCTCCAGGCGAAGATCTTTCAGATTCTCGGCATGTCCGACGAGGAGGCGCAGGCCAAGTTTGGCCACTTGCTCGAGGCCTTCGAGTACGGCACGCCGCCGCACGGTGGCATCGCCATCGGCCTCGACCGGCTGATGATGCTCCTGGCCGATAGCGAGAACATTCGCGAGGTCATCGCCTTCCCCAAGACGCAGAGCGCCGTGGAGCCGATGACCGGCGCGCCCGCGTCGGTCGCCCCGGAGCGGCTGGCCGAGCTGTGGGTGGCCCTGCGCCTGCCGGCGCCGGCCACCCAGCCGTAGGCCGTGCGGGCCGCGCCGCTATGACGAGCCGATGAGCGCCCAAGGTTTTACGATCATTTAACACGTGTAACCCTTGACTGCCCCCCGTGGCAGCCACATACTTAGCCTCGTGCGAAGTGTTTGGTGGGCAGGTGCCGTTCCTTGAGCGATCGTGGCGAGCTCATGGGCCGTGCCGCTGCGGCGCGGGCGCGCTTCCTCAGCGGCCTGCGCCAGAGCACAGTGCGTGATTGGCTGAGTGTCGACCTCACCATGCCGCAGTGGAAAGTCCTGATGACGCTCCACGCCGGCGAGGCGACGACCGTCGGCGAGCTAGCGCAGGCGCTGCGCGTCCGCTTGCCGACGGTGAGCGGCATTCTGGGCCGTCTCGAGGCGCAGGCGCTCGTCCTGCGCGCGAGCGATGCACGCGATCGGCGCATCGTGCGTGCGCAGTTGACGGCGGCCGGCGCACAGCTCGCGGCGCGGCTCGTGCGTGTGGGCCAGCAGCGCTTCGAGGAGTGGCTCGCGCCCCTGGACGACGCGGAGCTAGAGGTGGTGATCCGTGCCTTCGAGCTGCTGGCACGCTCGACCGAGCGCGTGACGCGCGCGCCGGTGCCACCCAACGGCGCCGTGGCCAGCGACGGCGTGCTGTCTCGTGACTGATGCCGCCAGGCACGCGCTATGGCGTCCGAGCCATGGAGGAGGACCAGATCGTGCAGCGTAGATGGTTGCTCGTGTTCCCGCTCGCGGGGGCGTTGGTGGGCTGCACTGTGCTGCCGTTCGGCGGCGGTGGCGGCACGCCGACGCCGGAGGCCCGAGCGAAGCCGCAGCAGCCGCAGCAGGCCGCGGTACCGGTCGCGCTGGCGCCGGTGGGCCGGGCCGACCTCGCCGTGCGCCTGGAGTACTCGGGCAACGTCGTCGCCAAATCGAAGGTCAACCTCCAGGCCAAGATCTCCGGGCGCATCGACCGCCTTGCCGTGGACGTCGGCAGCGAGGTGCGCGCCGGGCAGGTGCTCGCCGAGCTCGACAGCGCGGCCCTCGATGCCCAGGTGCAGCAGGTCGAGGCTGGAGTGCCCGTCGCCGAGGCCGGGCGCGCCGTCGCCGAGGCCAAGCTGGCGCTCGTCAAAGCCGGGTCGCGCCCCGAAGAGGTGGCCATTGTCCGCGCCGCGCTCCAGGAGGCGCAGGCGCGCTACGACCAGGTGCGCGCCGGGGCGACGTCGGACGTGATGGCCGCGGCCGAGGCCACCGTGCAGCAGGCCGCAGCTAGCGTGCGGAACGCCGAGGTGCGCCTGGAGGACCTGCGCAACGGCGCGGACAGCGTGACGATCCGGACGGCGCAGGCCGCCGTCGAGGCCTCGCGCGCGAATCTGCGCGGCGCTGAGACGAAGGTGAGCTCGCTGCGCGACTTCCAGCTCGCTACCGACCTCGTCGGCGCGGAGACCGGCGTCGTGGCGGCTCAGGCCAAACTGCGTGCGGCCGAGGAGAAGCTGGCCGATTTGAAGGTGCGCCCGAAGCCCGAGGACGTGACGATTGCGCAGGCCGACGTGGACAAGGGCCGCGCCGCGTTGGCGGACGTCGACGCCAAACTGGCTGACCTTAAGCTGCGGCCGAAGCGAGAAGACGTGGCCGCGCAGGAGGCCGTCGTTGCGCAAAAGAAGGCGACCTACGAGGCCGCGCAGGCTCTAGCCGACGGCACCCGCGAGGCCAACGTCGGACTAGGACGGTCCGGTGTGTTTGGCTATACGGCCGGGCAGGCCGAGGCCAATGCATTAGCGGCGAAAGCTGACTGGGAGAAGGCGCAGGTCGACTTGCTCAAGGTGAAGCAGGGGCCCACGGCGTCGGAGGTGCAGACGGCCGTGAGCGCCGTCGAGACGCAGCGCGCGACACTGTCGTCCACCGAGGCCAAGCTGAAGCAGCTCGTCGAAGGTCCGAGCGCCGCCGACGTGCGCGCCGCCGAGCGCGACGTCGAGACGGCGCGCGTCGACCTGCGGGTCGCGCAGCAGCGCCTCGACGACCTGCGGCGAGGTGCGCGCCAGCCGGAGGTCCAGGCCGCCGAGGCGGCGGTGGAAGCGGCCAGGGCCAACCTCGACAGCAGCGCGGCGCGGCTGGACCAGGTGGAAACGCTCGATCTCGTCGCCGCCGAGACGGCGGTCGATGCCGCGCGCGCGTCGCTGCTAAGCGCACAGGCGAAGCTGGAGTTCGTGCGCCAGGGGCCGCTCTCCTGGGACCTTGATGCCGCGGCGTCGCGGGTCGAGCAGAGTCGCCAGCAGTTGGCGCTGCGCCAGGCGCCCTTCCGCGCCGAGGACATCCAGAGCGCCGAGGCGGAGGTCGAGCGCGCCCGCGCGGCGGTGCTTCAGGCCCGCGCCGCACTGCGGGCGGCGCAGGTCTCGCGTGAGGAGGCCGTGCTGCGCGCGCCGTTCGACGCCGTCGTCGTCGAGCGCTTCCTCTCGGCCGGCGCGCTGGCCTCGCCGCAGACGCCGATCGTCGCACTGCTCGCCAGCGAGGTCGAGGTCGTCGTCAACGTCGAGGAGGCGAATCTGGGCCAGGTGCAGCCTGGCCGGCCGGGGCGCATGACCAGTGTGGCCTATCCCGGTGTCGAGTTCATGGGGCAGGTCGGCGTCGTGGCCGCGGCGGCCGACGCACGGAATCGCACCTTTGCCGTGCGCGTCGCCGTCCCGCGCGGTGAGACGCGGCTGCGCGATGGTATGTACGTGCAGGTGACCATCCAGGGTGAGGAGCGGCCGCGGGCACTGGTGGTGCCGAAGGATGCGGTGGTGCAGCGCGACGGCAAGTCCGGCGTGTTCGTAGCGCAGGATGGCGTGGCCCGCTTCGTCCCCGTGCAGACGGGCTTGGCCGGCGGGCAGCAGATCGAGGTTCGCGAGGGTCTCAGTGAGGGGCAGCAGGTCGTCGTCGCCGGCCAGGCCTCGCTGAAGGACGGCGACCGCGTCGCCGTGCCGGGTGGCGGCCAGCGGGGCGCGTCCGGAAGCGGCGCGGCGCCGCCTCAAGAGGAGAGGCGGTAGATCCGAAGGCCCCTGGCCCGTTCGCGCCGCGGGATGGGCAGGTCGCGCGGCGGCTCACCGTGGCCATGCGGCTCACCGTGGCCATGGGGAATGAACGCGGGGGATGGGCCTCACCCCCCCGATCCTTCTCTCCCGCAGGCGGGAGAGGGGGAAGGCGCGGCGGCAAAGAGGCTGGGGGACGCAAAGGGGGCGACGCCCCCTTTGGAGCTGACCTCAGGGCGAGGTAGGGCAACCCGCCAGGGTTTTTCGACGTAGATGCAGCCCCGCGTCGCGCGAGCCCGTTGTAGGAGAGGAGAGGCGCAATGGGAATCACGCGCCTGGCGATCACGCGCCCCCTGGCGATGCTCATGTTCATCCTCGGCCTCGTCATCATGGGGCTCGTGGCTCGCAACCTGCTGCGGGTCGACCGCTTCCCGAATATCAGCTTCCCCTTCGTAGGTGTGGTCGTCAGCTATCCCGGCGCCTCTCCCGAAGACGTCGAGGCCCTCGTGGCGAAGCCGATCGAGCAGTCGGTGTCCGGCGTGACCGGGGTCAGCTCGATCCGCTCCACGAGCCAGCAGGGCCGGGCGGCCGTGTTCATCCAGCTCGCCGAGGGCGCCGACGCCGACAAGGCCGCGGTCGACGTAGCGCGCCGCGTGGCGGCGATCCGCGCGCGGCTGCCGGCCGACGCCAGCGAGCCGACCGTGAACAAGGCCGACCCGAACGCCTTTCCGATCATGAATATCGTGCTCACCGGTGCGCTGCCGCTCGACCAGCTCTACCAGCTCGCCCAGGACGAGGTGCAGCCGCAGCTCCAGTCCGTCCTGGGTGTGGCCGATGCCAACCTGATCGGCGGCCTGCAGTCAGAGGTGCAGGTGCGCCTCGACCTCGCCAAGCTGACGGCCTATGGACTGTCCGTTCAGCAGGTGCAGACCGCGCTTCAGCGTGAGAACGTCACGCTGCCGGCCGGCGGACTCGACGAGGGCCGCCGGCGGCTTAGCGTGCGCGTCGTCGGTAATGCCCAGACGGCGGAGGAGCTGGCGAACATCGTCGTCGCGACGACGTCCTCCGGCCCGGTGTACGTGCGCAACGTCGCTGAAGTGACCCCGGGCTACAAGCGCCAGGCCAGCCGCCTGCGCTACAACGGCGAGGAAGCCGTCGGCGTCAGCATCGTCAAGCAGTCGGACGCGAACACCATCGAGGTGGCCGATAAGGTCCGCGCGGCCATTGCCCGCGCGCAGCGTGCCCTACCGCGCGAGGTGCGGCTGGTCGTCACCAACGACAACTCGCGCTTCGTCCGCCGCTCGATCGAGGCCATTCAGAACGATCTCAACATGGCCGTCGTGCTGACGGGTTTCGTGCTGCTGCTCTTCCTGCACACCTGGCGCAACACCCTCATTGTCATGTTGGCCATCCCAACCTCGCTCATCTCGACGTTCCTGGTGATGTACGCCTTGGGCTTCAGCATGAACCTGATGACGCTGATGGCCCTGGCGCTGATGATCGGCATCCTCGTGGACGACTCCATCGTCGTCCTCGAGAACATCCACCGCCACCTTACGATGGGCGCGCCGCCGCGCGAGGCCGCGCTGAAGGGTCGCAGCGAGATCGGCCTGGCGGCCATCGCCATCACGCTCGCGGATGTCATCGTCTATCTGCCAGTCGCCTTCATGCAGGGCAACATCGGCCGCCTGTTCCGCGAGTACGGCCTGACGGTGGCCGCGGCTGCGCTGTTCTCGCTCTTGGTCTCGTTCACGCTGACACCCATGCTGGCGTCACGCTGGCTCAAGAGCCGCGAGGAGGAGCCGCGCGGGCTGTGGGGTAGCTTCACGCGTGCCTGGGAGCACAGCTTCGGCTTCCTTCGTGATGGCTATGGCCATGTCCTCGGCTGGAGCCTGAACCGCCGGCCGCTGATCGTGATGCTGGGCGTGGCGTCGCTCGTCGTCGCCCTGGCGTTCATCCCCCTGCGCCTGCTGGGCACGGAGTACGTGCCGGCCGAGGACGACGGCCAGTTCAACGTTAACATCCAGCTCCCTCCCGGGACGAACATCGACACGACGTACGCGACCGTCATGCAGGTGGAGCGGCAGATTCGCGCGCTTCCGGAGGTGCGCGGCGTCTATGCCTCGATGGGCGGTGGTGGCGGCTTCTTCGGCGGCTCCGGCGACCGCTCGGCGTCGATGACCGTCCAGCTCGTTGAGAAGCACGAGCGCGAGCGCTCGGTCTTTCAGGTGATGAACGACGTACGGCGTCTGAGCCGCAACATTCCCGAGATCAGCGTCCGCGCGTCGGTCCAGACCGCGCTCGCCGGTGGTGGCAGCTTCCTCCAGATGCAGGTCCTCGGCCCTGACCTGACGACGCTGCGCCAGGTGGCCACCAGCGTGGCCGCGGCGGCCCGCGAGGTTCCGGGCGTCGGCGACGTGTTCGACGAGTCCAGCGCCGGTGAGCCCGAGATCCGCTTCCGGCTCGACCGCGAGCGCATGGCCGCGCTGGGGATCACGGCCAGCGAGGCCGCCAGCGCTCTGCGCACCGTCGTGCAGGGCACGGTAGCCAGCACACTGCGCCGCGAGGGCGAGCCGGAGCTGGATATCACGGTCGTCGGCCGCGCCGCCGACACCGTCGACCTTGACCGCCTGGCCAACGTGCCGCTGCTGACGCGTGGCAACCAGGTCATCCGCGTCGGGCAGATCGCGACGATCGAGCGGGCCGTCGGCCCGGCGCAGATCGTACGTATGGACCGGCAGCGCATGCTGAACATCACTGCCAGCGCGGTCGGCCGGCCGATCGGCGATGTGGCGCAGGACCTGCGCGCGGCCTTCCAGCAGCTTGCGGTGCCGCCGGGCTACCGCGTCGTCGTGGCCGGCCAGGCGCAGAACATCGACACGGCCTTCACGGCGCTGCTCGGCGCGCTCTGGCTGTCGGTGATCCTGATCTATATGCTGCTCGTGGCGCTCTATGAGTCGTGGCTGCATCCGCTGGCCATCATGTTCGCGCTGCCGGTCTCACTGGTCGGCGCGTTCCTTGGCCTGATGGTCAGCGGCAATACGCTGAACCTGTTTTCGATGATCGGCATCATCATGCTGATGGGCATCGTGACCAAGAACGCGATCCTGCTTGTCGACTTCACCAACATCTTACGCGGGCGGGGCTATAGCCGCGGCGACGCCTTGGTCGAGGCCGGGCGGACGCGGTTGCGGCCCATCCTGATGACCACGCTGACCATCGTTTTCGCTATGCTGCCGCTGGCGATGAAGTTCGAGGCCGGCGGCGAGTCGCGTGCGCCGATGGCCGTGGTGGTGATCGGCGGCGTCATCTCCTCGACATTGCTGACGCTCGTCCTCGTGCCGGTCGTTTACACGTACCTCGACGATATGGCGCGTTTCGTGCAGCGGCTGCTTGGGGCGCGGTGGCCGCGCCTGGCGCTGCGGACGCGGCTGGCCGGGGCCGCCGGCGACGGGCATGCGGTCGCGCTGGCGCACGGCGACGGGAAACTCGCGCACGGCGATGGGAACCTTGCGCACGGCGATGGGGCCGTGGCCGAGCGGGCCGGCCGGGCCGCGGATCGCGGATGAAGCCGCGGGCAGTTGCGCATGCACCTGCGGCGCGCCGGCGACACATGAAAAGCGGCTGCGCCGCAGGGGGGAGTGCCGAGGGGCGAAGCCCCCTTCGGAAAGCACTCTTTTGGAAATCCCTCTTGGGGCGGGGTGGGGCGACTCGCCATGGCCATCTGCATCAGAGTGCAAACGCTATGAGCGTGACAAATGGCTGCCTTGTGCCGCGTCCCCTGTAGTGGACGACCAGATCGTGTGGTAGTCTTGACCTAAGCGACCGAGCGGGAGGACGGCGTGGCCGGCGGCGGGCACGACAGCGGCGGCGGTCTGCGGTGGCTGCTCACCTACGCCGACATGATCACGCTCCTCACGGTGTTCTTCGTCGTCCTCTACTCGTTCGCCAAGGTCGACGTGCGCAAGGCGCGGGACGTCGGCGCAGCGATCCAACGGGCCTTCCGCGTGGACCTGCTGGTCGGGACGACGGCCCAGACGACGGGCGGCGAGAGCGGCCTAGAGGGCCAGATCGCGTCGGACGCCTTTCGCCCCATCGCTCGCCAACTCTCCGTCGCCGCGCAGAGCAAGAATCTGGCGGAGAACGTGCAGCTCGGCTTTCGGCAGGATGGGCTCGTGGTCAGCCTCTCGGGCACGGCGATCTTCGAGTCGGGAACGGACCAGCTACGGCCGGAGGCGAAGGAGTTCCTGCTCGTCGTGGCACAGCTCCTGCGCACACTCCCCAACAGCGTGGCCATCGAAGGGCATACTGACAACATCCCGATTAAGAGCCCGCGCTTCCCTTCGAACTGGGAGCTCTCCGGCGCGCGCGCCTACGCGGTGCTGCGCTTCCTGGCCGACGAGGGCCGCGTCGACGACCGTCGCATGCACTTCCAGGGCTTCGCCGAGTATGAGCCGGTGGCAAGTAACGAAACGCGCGATGGCCGGCAGCGCAACCGGCGCGTTGACATCGTCATCCAGCACCTGCCCGACGGTGACGGCGGGCACGACGGGCAACAGCGGCCGCAGCAGCCGGCCCTGGCCAGCGCGCAACCATCGCGCTAGGCTGCGCCGCTGGCTGCACCGCGGGCGGCCCGACGGCCGAGGCCCCGCTCTTCTGTGGGAAGAGCCCTGGCGGGCCACCCCCACGCCCACCCCACGAGGAATTCTCACATTCTCAAAGGGAGCTTCGCCCCTTGGATTCCCCCTCTGTTCGATTGTGGTCGCCCCTACACGGCCGCACACCCGCACGCGCGTTTACAGACACACCTTAGCCCCAGGACACGTCGCCGCACAGGTTCGGGTCGCGCGGCGCGCGCAGGAAGGCCTCGAAGGTGGGGCGCTCGCGGCCGATGGTCGTGTCGTCGCCGTGCCCCGGGTGGACGGCGACGTCGTCAGGCAGGGGCATCAGCTTCTCCCTGATGCTCCGCAGGACGGCGTCCAGATCGGCTGGCGTCTTCGTCCGGCCCGGCCCGCCGGGGAAGAGCGTGTCGCCGGCGATGAGGTGCTGGTCCAGGAGCAGGCAGATGCTCCCCGGCGTGTGGCCCGGCGTGTGCAAGACGCGCATCTGCTGCCGGCCGAAAGTCAGCAGTTCGCCGTCGCCGAGCAGCCGCGCCGGCGGCTCGGGCAGGCGCTGCGCGTCGGCCGCGTGCATGGCCACGGGCACGCGAAGCTGGGCCATCACCGGGCCGTAGGCGTCGATGTGGTCGCGGTCGCCGTGAGTCACCACGACGTACTGCACCTTGGTGCCGGCGACGTGGCGCAGGATAGCCTCCGGATCGGCCGAGAGGTCCACGAGCACGCTCTCGTTCGTCTCCGGGCAGAGGAGCACGTAGCAGTTATTGCTGTAAGGGCCGACGGTGAACTTGAGCACCTGGGCGCTCATAGGCATGGCTCTCCTGTCACGAGTCCCCGCCAGTGTAGCAGCCTGGGCAGCGCGACCTCAAGGGCTGGTCGGTTCGGCGCGCCGATGGCATAATCGTGCCGAGCGAGGATAGGCATGGCCAAGACGATTCTGATCGTCGACGACGAGCCGCGTATCCTGGACTTCGTGCGCATGAACCTCGAGCTTGAGGGCTACCGCGTGGTCATGGCGACGAGCGGGCTCGAGGCCTTGCAGAAGGTGCGCGAGGAGATCCCCGATCTGGTGATTCTCGACGTTATGATGCCGGAGATGGACGGCTTCGAGACGCTGCGCGAGCTGCGCCGGCTGTCGAGCGTGCCGGTGATCATGCTGACGGTGCGGGCCGAGGAGCGCGACCGCGTGCTGGGGCTGGAGCTGGGCGCCGACGACTACGTTGGCAAACCCTTCAGCCACCGCGAGCTGCTGAGCCGCATCAAGGCCGTGCTGCGGCGCGCCGAGATGGTGCCGCCGGCGCCGAAGAAGCAGATCGTCATCGACGATCACCTGAGCATCGACTTCGATCGCCGCGAGGTCATCGTCGCGGGCAAGCACGTGCAGCTCCGGCCGACGGAGTACCGACTGCTCTACCACCTCGTGAGCAACGCCGGGCGCGTGATGACGCACGAGGCGTTGCTGACGCGGGTGTGGGGCCACGAGTACCGCGACGAGAGCCACTACCTGCGGCTCTACGTCACCTACTTGCGCCAGAAGATCGAGCCCGACGCAGCACACCCGCGCTACATCCTGACCGAGCGCGGCATCGGCTACCGCTTCCGCGAGCTGGACGAGCGGCCGCAGCTCTGATCGCTGGGCGAGGACGGGGATGCCGTACCGGCGCCGGCGGAGCCGGCGGCTTAGGCCCAACGGCCGGCCGTGCGGCGCGCGGGCGACGGCGGCGGCAGCGCTTGTGGGGGCAGTCGATGAGGCGGATCAAGCTGGCGCTGGCGCTGCACAACCACCAGCCCGTGGGCAACTTCCCGTGGGTCTTCGCCCAGGCCTACGACGAGGCCTACGAGCCGATGCTCGCGGCGTTGGAGCGCCATCCCCACGTGCGCATGGCCGTGCACTACAGCGGGCCGCTGCTCGACTGGCTGCGGGCCGAGCGGCCCGATTTCATTCTTCGCCTGCGATCGCTCATCGAGCGTGGCCAGGTAGAGGCGATGGGCGGCGCCTACTACGAGCCGATCCTGGCGAGCATCCCCGACGCCGACAAGCTCGGCCAGCTCCGCAAGATGAGCCGCGCGCTGGAGGAGGAGCTCGGGGCGCGGCCGCAGGGCGTCTGGTTGGCCGAGCGTGTCTGGGAGCCGCACCTGCCGCGCTTCCTGGCCGAGGCCGGGCTCGAGTGGACGATCCTCGACGACATGCACTTCAAGATCACCGGGCTAGACGATGCCGATCTCGACGGCGCGTACCTCACCGAGGAGACGGGCCACGCCGTCAAGGTCTACGCTAGCTCGCAGAAGCTGCGCTACCTCATTCCCTGGGGCACCGTGCCCGAGGTCATCGCGTACTTGCGCGCGCAGGCGACCGAGGACGGCCAACGGCTCCTGCTGATGGGCGACGACGGCGAGAAGTTCGGCTCCTGGCCGACGACCTATACCCACTGCTGGGAGCGCGGGTGGGTCGAGGAGCTCTTCCGCGCGCTGGCCGACGAGCAGGACTGGCTGGAGCTGGTGCTGCTCGGCGAGCACGCCGCGACGACGGCCCCGCGCGGCCGCGTCTACCTGCCCACGGCCTCCTACGCTGAGATGATGGAGTGGGCGCTGCCGGCCGAGCGCTCCTACGAGCTGACGGCGCTGCGCGAGGCATTCGCCAAGGAGGGCCGCGAGGACGTCCTGCGATACCTCCGCGGCGGCTTCTGGCGGAGCTTCTTGTCGAAATACACCGAGGTCAACGCCATGCACAAGAAGATGCTGCGCGTGCATGGCAAGGTCTGGGAGGCGGCGCGCCGCCTCCCAGACGGCGACATCGGGCTGGACGAGCTGTGGCAGGGGCAGTGCAACTGCCCGTACTGGCACGGCGTGTTCGGCGGCATCTACCTGACGGCTATCCGTGCCGAGATGTACCGCCGGCTCATCGTCGC
>JACQUS010000214.1 GCA_016210125.1 Chloroflexota bacterium
CGTATTCGGAGTGCTAGGGGGCCATCAGCTATCAGCCATCAGCCGTCAGGGGTCTCCTGACGGCTGAACGCTAACGGCTGACTGCTCGGGGCGGTGAACGGACATGGCACTGCGCATCCAGGGCTTTCCCTTTGAGGGCCCGTTCTCGTACACCAGTAGCGTCGCCGACCGCGCCGGCGTCTACGTGGTCACCTGCGAGAACACGGGCAAAATCCTCGACGTCGGCGAGTCGGCGATGGTGCGCACGCGCGTCGAGATGCATGAGCGCAAGCCGTGCTGGCGGCGCAACGCGCGCGGCGGCGTGTTTGCTTTCTACGTCCACTACACCCCGGGCAAGGACCAGGCCGCCCGCAGGGAGATCGAGCAGCTCATCCGCCTGCTGGAGAAGCCGCCATGTGGGGAGGGGTGAAGGGGGTGCGTAGCAGGGCTGCCGCTTGTGCTATAGCTGCGCGTATAGCGAGTGCTGAGGGGGCACACGTCCGGGAGGTCTGCCATGAAGCGGGCCGAGATCGACTAAATCGTTGGCCCCGAATTGGGCCATATTCCGTGGCATCACAGTCGCCTTGATGAGGAGCGTCCCCAAAGGACGCTTAGCATGGTATATCAGTTCATGCGGCGACACGACCTGAGCAGAGTTGGTCGTACTGCGCCAAGGGCGCCACTCGCCGACGCCGTTTCATTGGTGAAGAGGGACTGTCCCGCTTTCGCTCCCGAGTATGATCTCGAGTTCTTTGATCTTGGACCTCGATCCTTCACATCCAAGGAGCGGGCACAGGTGAAGCGTCTCTGGGTGAGGGTCGTTCAGACGTGAGCATCATGGAGAGGATTGCTGCGCCGGAGCGGGCACAGGTGAAGCGTCCTTGGGTGAGGGTGGTTCAGACCGGTCGGGGCCGGGAGTCTGGGGCCTGGGTATTCACCTGGCGTATCAAGGAGCTCAACGGCGCTCCTGCGGTACTCAACTGGGCACAAATCGACCACCCGGCCTTTCGCGCCGAGCGTACCGACCTAAATCTGGAATTGCCCGGAAACTTTACCCTACCAGTAACCGTCCACGGGGCCCCAGGAGATGAGGTAAGCGATGCCGTCCTACAACTGGGCCTCCTCTGGCAGGACCAGAAGTGGCTGGTGAAGGTACGGCTCGTCGCGCGGTTTGACAAGAATGGCCATCCTGACACAAAGACAGAGGACACGACCGCGGAGCCGGACCGGACCGAGGCTCCGGAGAGAGGGCCGCAAGACGAGCTGGTCACGCAAGTGCCCTCATCACAGGACATTATGGCGCTTTATAACAGCCTTATCTCCTATGATCCGCTGCGTTCGGCCACAGAGAAGCTATTCATGGACGGACACTACGCGGAGGCGGTTGAAGAGGCGTACAAGTGCCTGAACAACGCGGTCAAAGATAAGTCACGTCTGCAAAAAGATGGGTATGATCTGATGCTGCATGTTTTCAAAGAGGACAAGCCAATCCTAAAGCTGAATAACCTCAAAACAGAATCTGACCAGGATGAACAAAAGGGATACCGGTTCATATTTGCAGGCTGCATGACCGGCATCCGAAACCCCCGAGCCCACGGCCACGACCTACGGGATGACCCTTCGGCCGCTTTAGAGATGCTGGTCATGGCGAATCACCTGATGAGAGTCCTGGAGCGCGCTAAGCGTGGGCGCAGCGCAGGGGCGTCTTCAACAAAGGCGACTCGCAAGCAGGCGGTGAGCCGGCCCGATGCGCCGGTGAGGGGCGTCAGTGCGGAGGTCGGCGGGAGGCTTGCGCACCTCATGCCTGAGTTGCTGGGCGAAATGCGCGCCGACCTCGCTAAGCACCCGCTGGCTCGCAAGTTTGTGCTGCTGCGTAAGGGATGGGTCTACTTGGGCGGCGGTGACGAGCTCGTGTACTACTACGAAGATCATCCGGAATTGGACAGCAAGATACGGATATTGCAGAATTACCTATTCATCAACGATATCACCTCGGGCCAGGTCTCGCGCTACGTCATGACCGAGGACTTCGCCACCTATCTCGGCGCGCCGTGACCTCAATACAGGATGATGTCCCCCTGCGCTATCATCGACGGCGGCAAGCGCCGCCCCTGCGTTGAACCGGCTGGCCATCAGCGTTTGAGCGCTCCGCTGCGGCTCAGCGCGCCGTAGGGGCGACGACCGGGCCGGCGGCTCGTGGCGAGGGAGTTGGGCGTGCATCTGCAAGCGTCTGACGGCATCCTGCTGCTGACCTTCCCCCACCTGGCCGCGGCCGGCGTGACGCACGGCATCTCCACGCGGCTGGGGGGCGTCAGCGCGCCGCCGTTCGACGCGCTCAACCTGTCGCTCGCCGTTGGCGATGCGCCGGAGCACGTCGCCGCCAACCGCCGGCGCTGGGCCACGGCGCTCGGCGTGGCCCCCGACCGCGTCGCCCAGCCGCGCCTCGTCCACGGCGCCGCCGTCGTCAGCCTGCGCGCGCCGGAGGACGCGCCGGGCGTGGACCGGCCGCTGGACATCCGCGCCGACGGGGCCGTCACCGACTGCCCCGGCGTGGCCCTGCTCATGACCTTCGCCGACTGCCTGCCCATCCTGCTCGTCGACCAGCGCACCGGCGCCATCGGCCTGGCGCACGCCGGCTGGCGCGGCACGCTGGCCGGCATCGCCACGGCGACGGTCGAGGCGATGGCCCAGGCCTTCGGCACGCGGCCGGCCGACCTGCTCGTCGGCCTCGGCCCTGGCATCCGCGCCTGCTGCTACGAGATCGGGCCGGACGTCGTCGCGGCGGCCGCGCACGCGCTGCCCGACGCCGCTGCCGAGGTGCTCGTCCAAGAGGACGGCGCGGTGCGCATGGACCTCGTCGCCGCCAATCGCCGCCTGCTGGAGCGCGCCGGCGTCGACCCGGCGGCCATCGCCGACGCCGGCCTGTGCACGCGCTGCCACCATCGGCTATTCTTCTCCCACCGCGCCGCGCGCGGGCCGACCGGGCGCGGTGCGGCGCTGATCGCCCGCCCGTGAGGAAGCCGCGATGTCGCTGCTCTCGTCGCTCGACCAGGCCGTCCGCGCCAACGTCGCCGAGGTGCGCGAGCGCATCGCCCGCGCCGCGGCGCGCTCGGGGCGCCCGGCCGACGCAGTGACCCTCATCGCCGTCTGCAAGGCCTTCCCGCGCGCCTACGCCGACGCGGCCGTCGCCGCCGGCGTGGCCGACCTGGGCGAGAACCGCGTCCAGGAGGCGCGCGAGAAGTTCGCCGCCGGCCGGCCGCCGGGCGCGCGGCTGCACCTGGTCGGCACGCTGCAGTCGAACAAGGCCAAGCTGGCCCTGGACCTCTTCGACGTCATTCAC
>JACQUS010000199.1 GCA_016210125.1 Chloroflexota bacterium
AGCACGACGGTGTAGCGTTGCTTCACGAGCGCCTAGCTCCACAGCGATGGGACCACGCCGGCCCGCGCACTTTGCCCCTGCTCCGCCGGCCCCGGGCTGCTGGCGGCGCTGCCGCCCCCGAGCGCGCCGCTCGCCGGCTCACGTCGTGGCGGGCGGCGGGGTTAGCGGAAGGCGGCAGAGCTGTGCCCACACATCGTCGACGGTACACGACGCGGAACCGCTCCGCGGGCCGTGCTCCGCGCCGCAGAGCGGGCACGTGCCGCCCGCGCCGCGTGCAGGGTAGCGTTCCTCGCAGTAGTGCACGACGGCTTCGAGCACGAAGCGCACCGCCGGCTCGGCCGGCAGGCTTGCCATCTCCCCTCCATCACTCCTGCAGCTCACTGCGCAGGCGCGCGCACGGGTGGGCTCCGCGGGCCGGCGCCCTCGGTCGCCGCTCGCAGCCGGCGATCGGCGCGAGCGCTCGCGCGCTGCAGCCCGCCGCCGGGCGACGCGACGCTCTCTCGCCTGTAGCGTCATTCTACCGCAGGGCTGGGCGCAGCGGGACGGGCCAGCCTGGGCGCGTGCCCGTGGCCACGACGACGGAGGATGTCGCGCGCGGGGCAAGTCGCTCCTGCCGGGCGCGGGCCACGCGCTGGAGCGGGCGCTGGGCCGCCTGGCGGCGCAGTAAGGCATCACGCCGCGGAGCTGGGCAGAGGAGCCCCGTGCGACCGCGCCGGCAGCGACGGCTGAGGCGTATCGGCGGGCGCGTGTGCCGCAGCATCGTAAACAGAGGAACTAGACTGCGGCAGGCCGGTAGTCCTCGATCCAAAGCTCGAACGGGCACCGCCCGCGAAGGGTTCGCCTGAGCTTGTCGTCGGCGTGCAGCAGCGGACAGCGCGAGCTCTCCGCCAACCCTACGTACAGCCCGTCGTAGTAGCCGCACCCGTAGCGCAGCGACTGCTCAAACCCCAGCAGGAGCACGCTCTCAGACTGCACGCGCGGCAGCCGCAGCGCCAGGAACAGCCGGATGGCTTGGCGTCCGGCCTCGGAAGATACGCGCTGCTGCACCACGGCGTTGCGGACGGCGGAGAGCACTTCGTAGCGGATGTGGTCAGGAGCCAGGAGGGCTATCCGATCCTCCCGGAACTGCTGGAGGACGGCGAGCGAGGACTGGGCGTGGTCTTCGTCTTGGAGCAGCCACTTTACGGCCACTGAGGCATCCACGACGTAGCGCGGGGCCTCAATCATTCAGTGGCTCCTCCTCCCCGTTGTCCTCTAAGAGGTCGTTCGTGCTGGTGCCGATGGGGCCGATCTTCTGGCGCAGCCCCAGCAACTCATCCACCACCTTGCGCCGACGCGCCAGCTCCTCGGGGCTCGCTTTCTCCACCGGAGGCAGCTTGATCCGGGGGGCAAAATCAGTCACGCGTCTTCGCTCCTGTTCCATCCTGACCCAATTATACCCCGGTCGGTCAGAATATCCCTTCGCAGACTTCGCACATCGTGCGCAAGTCCCAGCGCGCCTCGCAGACGAGCCACCAGTTGTTCCCGCGGCTGTGCTTGTAGGGGCTCGCCACGGGTCGCCTCCGACGGCCGCGCCGCCCGAAGCGTGGGTTCGCTCGCTGCGGGAATGCGGGAATGCGGGAGCGGTGCAGCCGCACCTGCATTGTAGAGCATCGCGCGCCCAGGGGCCGTGCTGCCCGCCTATATGTCATCGCGTCGCGGCGGGGCTAGGCAGGCCGTTTCAGCGCAGCGGCCAGCCGCCGTGCGCCTCGATGGCCTCGTCGATCTCGCGCATGAGCCGGATGGTCTCGGCCAGCGCGACGACGATGCGCTCGTACTGCGTCAGGTCGGCGTGTGAGAGCTGGCGGCCGCGCCGGTCCTTCAGCCACTTCTCGCAGACCTGGTAGCCGCCGACGTAGAAGTCCCAGACCTCCGGCGCCACACCCTCGAAGTATTGCCCGCGCGTGCCCTGCGTCGGCTCATCCCCGCTGATGTAGACACGACCGGCGGCCAGGGGCTTACCGCTGCCCGGCTCCGGGTCGCCGGGCGCGAGGTAGCGCGGGTAGCCGGGCGCCACGACGTTCGGGCCGGGGACGGGGTAGTGGGTGATGGGCTGCGCCAGCTTCGGCGATTCCAAGAGATGCAGGGCGACGAGCTCCGCGCCTTTCTGCACGAGCGTGCGGAAGAGCGCGACGTCGCTGGTGAGAGGGATGCGCGGGAAATCGATCTTCATAAATGCGGCATAGCGGCTGCGATAGGCCGGGGAGTGCAGGATGGCATAGATGTAATGGAGCACGTCTTCCGGGCCGAAGGTGGCCTGCAGATCGCCCCCACCCTCGGCGAGGTACGCGAATCCAAGCCGTTGGCTTAGGGCCGCTACGAACGATGACGCCAAGTTCGCGCGGCGCTCGTCCGCCCGGTACAGGCCGCTCGCAATTTCCTGCTGCGACGGGTAGAGATAGAGAGGGAATGCCTGGTTGGCCTCTCGACTTGTTGTGGAAGTGACGCAGTCGTTCGGTGGCACAGAAGCCATCCAGGCGTGTTGAAACCCGACCGTGGCTTGCTGTCGCGAACATAGGAGGGCCAGATTTGGCGATAGCAGATGCTGCTGCAGCTCCGTGCGTGGGAAGTCCATTGCCGCGTTGTTGAAGTAGCACCAGCGCCAGTCGAAGGGGCGGTAGAGGCATCGGATGAGATGGCGTTCCCAGGCGGGATCGCCGCGAAGCTGGGCGCGCGCCCGTGGAAGCTGCCAATCGCGATTGTCCTTAAGTCCGTAGGTCTTTCGCAGCTCGTCATCGCTCATTCGCGTGTCGCGCAGGGCGGCGATGCGGGCACGCAGGTCATTTCTGTCGAAGTCAATGGCGAAGTGGTCGCGGTGCGTCTGGAAGCCCAGGGCGTTCACCGGCATGGCCTCGGTGAGCTTCCAGCCGCGCTCGTACTCGGCGCTCAGGGTTACATCCTGTGGGACGAACAGGTAGAACGGCGCCTGCGGGGCGAGTGTGGTCCAGGATGTGCTGGCGATGTCGTTCGCGGCAAGCGAGGCGTACTTGTGCTCGCGCGTGCCCCATGCCTCGGCATGATGGACGGCCGCCGGCCCGCTCTTGGCCGGCTCTTTGACGAAGATGCCGATGGCTACGCCCTGCTGGATGTCGAACACGTTAGAATCGGGCCCGCCGCCGGGCGCGCGCTCGCGCTTTCTAGCCCCGCCGTGCAGATCGAGGATGTAGATGTCTGTAAAGGCGTTCATAAGCTGCTGGCGCATGCCGCGGAACGTCGGGCTGTCCAGATAGCTGTGGTCGGTGATGAAGGCCAGGACGCCCTGCCCGGTCAGCGCGATGCGCCACTGCCCAAAGCGCAAGAACTTCACGTAGTC
>JACQUS010000200.1 GCA_016210125.1 Chloroflexota bacterium
GCCGACCTGATGTTCGCCGGCATCGTCACCTTCGGCGTCCTCGGCTTTCTCGCCGATCGGCTGTTCGCCCTGGCGCAGCAGCGCGTCTTCTGGCGCTACCAGCCGGGGCGGTGAGCGATGGCCAGATCAGTCACCGAGCGCGAGGCGACCACAGTCCCGGCGGCGGCGCCGGCGCCGATTGGCGCGGCGGCGCGCCTCCAGCGCGCGCTGGCGGATGACCGCATCAGCACGCCGTTGGTCTATGTCATCTCGATCTTGGTGGTGCTGTCGCTGTGGGAGTGGGCGGCACAAGCGTTCGGCCTGCTGGCGCTCTTCCCCCCGCCGACGGCGACCCTGCGCCGCCTGGGCGAGCTGGTCATCGACGGGACGCTGGAGCGCGCCGCGGTCATCTCGCTGGCGCGCATCCTCTCCGGCTTTCTCGTCGGCAGCCTGGCCGGCGTGCTCCTCGGCCTGCTGATGGGCACGTCGTTCGTCGCCCGCGCCGTGGCCGAGCCCTACGTGCACTTCCTGCGCTTCGTCCCGCCCCTCGCCTGGTTCGCGCCGGTGCTGCTCTGGTTCGGCACGGGCGAGAGCACGCGCGTGCTGCTCATCTTCTACACCACAGTGTTCGTCGTCGCGCTGAACACGATGGCCGGCGTCGCCGCCGTCGCGCCGAACAAGGTGCGCATGGCGCGCGCCTTCGGGGCCAACGGGCGGCAGGTGTTCTTCCTCATTACGCTGCCGGCCAGCCTGCCTTACGTCTTCACCGGCATGCGCATGGCCATGGGCAACTCGTTCATGACCGTCGTCGCCGCCGAGATGCTGGGCGCCAGCGATGGCCTGGGCTTCCTCATCCTGAGCGCGCAGTTCTGGCTGGACATCGCCGCCATCTTCGCCGGTGTGATCGCCCTGGGCGTCCTGGGCTTCGCCACCGACCGCCTCTTCCAGTGGCTGATCCGGCGCTACGGCGGCCGGTACACTGTGCGGCAGTCGGGATTCCAGTAATCGGGATTCCAGTAATCGGGATTCCAATAACGGGAGGATCACCTGTGGCCGAGGACGCCGGGATCGCGCTGGCGCGCTTCGCCGCCGAGCTACGCTACGAGGCGCTGCCGGCCGAGGTCGTGGCCAAAGTCAAGGAGCTCATGCTCGACTCCTTCGGCGTGGCGCTGGCCGGCTCCACCGCGCCAGGCGTGGACGCCGCTGTACGTGCCATCGGCGAGTGGGGTGGCCAGCCGCAGAGCACGCTGTACGCCCACGGCCAGCGCGTCGCCGCGCCGTGGGCGGCAATGGTCAACGGCGTCATGTCGACGGCGCGCGACTTCGACGACACGCTGGACGACGGCATGCTGCACACGCAGCCGTCGGTCCTGCCGGCCGTGCTGGCCGCCGGCGAGGCTGAGGGCGGCCGCTCGGGGCGCGACCTGCTGACCGCCGTCGCCGCCGGGGCCGAGATTCTCTGTCGCATCGGGCGCGCGCGACGGCGCGGCCAGGAGTTCCTGCCGACTGGCACGGCGGCCGGCATGGCCGCCGCGGCCGCCGTGGCGCGCCTGCTCGGGCTGCCGTTCGAGGGCGTGCTGAATGCCTGCGGCATCGCCTACAGCCAGTGCGCCGCCAATGTCCAGCCGCTGCGCGAGGGCGCCACGGTGAAACGCTTCCACGCCGGCTTCGCCGCGCGCAACGCCGTCGTCGCCGCGACCTTAGCGCGCAACGGCATCACCGGGGCGCACCAGTGGCTCGAAGGCGAGTTCGGCTACGTGCATCTTTACGAGCGTGGCGACTACGTGCGCACGGACCTCGCGACCGATCTGGGCACGCGCTACGACCTGCTGCGCCTGTCGCTCAAGCCGTGGCCCAGCGCCCGCGATACCCACGGCGCCGTCGAGGCGGCGCTCGCGCTGGCCGAGGAGCACGACCTGCGGCCGGACCAGGTGGCCGAGGTGAGCGTCTGGCTGCCGCCGAACGCCTTCGGCATCTCCGGCAAGCCGTTCGCTCAGGCGGCTGGCCACCCCGTGGTCGAGGCCATCGTCAGCGCCGCCTACTGCGTCGCCGCGGCCCTGACCCGCCGTGGTGTCTATCTGGAGGACTTCACCGAGCAGGGCGTCGCCGACCCGGCGGTGCGCGACCTGGCCGAGCGCGTGCGGGTCGAGCTGTATCCCGGCATATCTGACCAGGTGACCTTCGTCCCGCAGCGCGTGGCCATACGGCTGCGCGACGGCGGCCTGGTCGAGCGCGAGGTGGCGGCCCTGAAGGGCCATCCTGATCGACCGCTGACGCGCGCCGAGGTGCTGGACAAGTTCGGACGCTGCTGCCGCTTCGCCGCGCGGCCCGTGTCCGACGAGCGTGCGGCCGACATCGTCGCCGCCGTCGAGCGGCTGGAGGCCCTGCCTGACGTGCGCACGCTCGGCGAGCTGCTTGCGCTCTGAAAGGAAGTTCGTGACCAGATGAGCCAGCCGTTTCCGCGCCTCTTCGAGCCCATCACCATCCGCGGGGTGACGATTCCGAACCGCGTCCTCAGCTCGGCGCACGGCACGCAGCTCGCCGAGGGCTACCAGCCATCGGAGCGGCTGCTAGCCTACCACCTGGAGCGGGCGCGCGGCGGCGTCGGGCTGATCGTGCTCGAAGCCTCGCGCGTGCACCCGACGACGGTGTCCAACCCGCGACAGATGACCGGCTACGACCCGCGCACCATCCCGGCCTACCGCCGGCTGACCGACGCGCTCCACGAGCACGGTGTGGTCGTCTTCTCACAGATCCTGCACCAGGGACGGCAGATCACCGGCCTGGACACGCGGACGCCGCTCTGGGCGCCGTCGGCGATCCCCTGCCCGGTGTTCAAGGAAGCGCCGCACGAGATGAGCCGCGCCGAGATCCGCGAGGTGGTCGATGCGCACGCCGTCACCGCGACTAACCTGAAGGCCGCCGGCGTCGACGGCATCGAGATCCACGCCGCGCACGGCTACCTGATCCAGGAGTTCATGTCGCCGTTCAGCAACAAGCGCGAGGACGGGTACGGGGGCCGCCTGGAGAACCGGCTGCGCTTCGCCTGCGAGGTGATCGACGCGACGCGGGACGCTGTCGGGCCGGACTACGCGCTCGGCATCCGCATCTCCGGCGACGAGTTCGTGCCCGGCGGCCTCGACCTGGCGGCCATGACGCAGATCACGCCGCTGCTAGTCAAGCGCGGCCTCGACTTCGTCTCCGCGAGCGTCTCGACCTACTATGGCATGAGCTACGCGACGATGATCCCTGACATGCACTTCGGGCACGGGCCGTTCGTGTACGTGGCCGCGGCCATACGCAAGGCGCTGCACGAGGCCGGTGTAGCCGTGCCGGTGATGGCGGTCGGCCGGATCATCGACCCGGCGCACGGCGAGCAGATTCTGGCCGACGGCCACGCCGACATGGTCACGATGACTAGGGCGCTCCTGGCCGATCCCGAGCTGCCGAAGAAAGCGCGCGAGGGCCGCGTCGACGACATTCGGGCGTGCATCGGCTGCAACCAGGGTTGCGTGGGCATGGCGCACCTGGGGCGGCCGATCACCTGCCTGGTCAACCCGACGGCCGGCAGCGAGGAGCACTGGGGCGCGCTGACGCTGCGGCGCGTCGCGCGGCCGAAGCGCGTGCTGGTCGTCGGCGGCGGACCGGCCGGGCTGGAGGCGGCGCGCGTCGCCGCGCTGCGCGGGCACCGCGTCGCGCTGTGGGAGCAGGCTTGGGCGCTCGGCGGGCCGGTGGCCATCGCCACGCGGGCGCGCAACCGCGTCGAGATGGGCAAGCTAATCGGCTGGCTGGAGACGCAGGTGCGGAAGCTGGGCGTCGAGGTGCGGCTGGGCGTCGAGGCGACCGTCGAGTCCGTCGTGGCCTACGATGCGGACGCGGTCGTTCTCGCCACCGGCTCCGAGCCGATGCTGCCCGAGGTTTCGGGGCTGGGCGAGCTACCGCTGCTCGACGTAACAGACGCGCTGTGCAACCTGCCGCAGGTCGGCACGCGCGTGGTGGTGCTGGACGATGACCGGCACTACAAGGCGGCCGGCGTCGCCGAGCACCTGGCCGACCTCGGCCACGAGGTCGTGGTGGTCACGCGCGCCGGCGAGACCGGCGCCGACGTGCCGACGGTGAGCTTCGCCGGCCTGCGCTGCCGCCTCGGCGAGAAGCGCGTGCGCACGCTGCCGTTCCACGACGTGGCGCGCGTCGAAGGGCGCGACGTCATAGCGATGGACCAGTTCGGCGGGCGCGAGGAGACCCTGCGCGCCATCGACACGCTCATCTTCGCCGGGCCGAACCGCGCTGCGGTAAGCTTGGCTCGGGCGCTGGAGAGTCGCGTGCCGGAGGTCCACCTCGCCGGCGACTGCGTGGCCCCGCGGCGAGCGCTGGAAGCAATGCGCGAGGGCCACGCGGCGGGTCGGGCGGTGTGAGCGTCAGAGCAGGGGGATTGCGATGGGCCAGACGCTTTCGGAGAAGATTCTGAGCGCGAAGACCGGGCGACCGGTCAAGGCCGGGGACATCGTTATCGCCGACGTGGACCTCGTCTTCGTCGTCGACAGCTCCGGGCCGCTCAC